>CAVHIX010000145.1:0-5235 GCA_963636135.1 Anaerovoracaceae bacterium | reverse complement strand
AAAATGGGACTGCGCCAAAGCGTGGAGTAGTTTTTGCGAAGCAAAAAGGCGGAACGAAGTGGAGACCGAGCCTCTGGCGGGCTACGGAAGGCTTTTTTCGCGAATGAAGTTTGCGCCCAAAATAAAAAATCCGTAAGAAAAAAACTTACGGACCAAAATTAATTTTTATTTTTTAATGTTATACGCGCCAAATCCCGGGTAGCAGGCGGCACCACCTAATTCTTCTTCGATTCGCAAAAGCTGATTATATTTTGCAACTCGTTCTGAACGGCTTGGGGCTCCGGTTTTAATCTGGCAAGTGTTCAAGGCAACGGCTAAATCTGCGATTGTTGTGTCTTCGGTTTCGCCTGAACGGTGAGAAGAAATTGCTGTGTAACCCGCTTTGTGTGCCATTTTTATTGCCTCAAGGGTTTCTGAAACTGAACCAATCTGATTTAATTTAATCAAAATTGAATTTGCGGCTCCCATTTTAATTCCTTTTGCAAGGCGTTCAACATTTGTAACGAATAAATCGTCTCCTACAAGCTGAACTTTTTTTCCGAGTTTTTCAGTCATTTTTACCCAGCCTTCCCAATCTTCTTCGTCAAGGCCATCTTCAATAGAAACAATTGGATATTTATCAACGAGCGATTCCCAATGAGAAATCAATTCGTCAGTTGTAAAATCTTTTCCTGATTTTGGCTGATGATAAAAACCTTTTCCTTTCGGGCTTTTCCATTCAGAAGAAGCGGCATCCATTGCAATCATAAAATCTTTTCCTGGTTCATAGCCGGCACTCTTTATCGCTTCAAGGATTTTTTCAATTGCAGCTTCATCGGAATCAAGTTTGTTTGGGGCAAATCCGCCTTCATCTCCTACCGCAGTAATATCTTTGTCAGCTTTTAAAAGTTTTTGAAGAGAATGAAAAACTTCTGTACACCAGCGAAGGCCTTCCTTAAAAGATGGGGCACCAGCTGGCATAATCATAAATTCTTGAGTATCAACAGCAGAATCTGCATGGGCTCCACCGTTTAAAATATTCATCATCGGAACAGGAAGTTTTGTTCCCTGAACGCCACCTAAAAATCTGTAAAGCGGAATCTGAAAAGAAGTGGCAGCAGCCCGAGCACAAGCAATTGAAACGGCTAGAATGGCATTTGCCCCAAGATTAGATTTATCTTTTGTACCGTCAGCTTTGAGCATTGCGCCATCAACTTTGTATGTGTCAGCGGCATCAAGACCTACCAAAACTTTATTGATTATTGTATTTACATTTTCAACAGCTTTAGAAACGCCTTTTCCGCCAAAACGATTTTTGTCTCCATCACGAAGTTCAAGGGCTTCAAATTCACCAGTTGACGCTCCAGAAGGGGCAGTTCCCAACGCTACAGTTCCGTCTTCAAGATGAACTTCAGCTTCAACAGTCGGATTTCCACGCGAATCAATTATTTCACGACCAATAACTTTTACAATCTTTGTAGATTTCATAAAAACTCCTATTTTCTTGTTAGCGATAACTAATTTTTGTTAGATTATTCTATTCAATTTGAAAAAGAATTTCAATCAGTCTGAATATGAATTAATAGAAGAAATTTAAAAATCCGCGTAAAATTTTACACTGCCAAAAGATAGAAAAATCATTGTTTTAAATTTTTGTTTGTTATACAATATTTGAGAAATTTTGCTGGATTTTCCAGTTATAGGAGCAAGAAATGATCTACACTGCAGAAGTAGAACATATGTGTCCTTTGGCTAAGGGCGCATATCACGGACCTGCACCAATCCCAGAAGAAGGAAAATGGGTTCAGGCAAAAAAAATTGAAGATATTTCAGGTTTTACACACGGAATCGGTTGGTGTGCACCACAGCAGGGAGCTTGTAAACTTTCTTTAAATGTTAAAGACGGTATCATTGAAGAAGCTTTAGTTGAAACAATCGGTTGTTCAGGTATGACTCACTCAGCTGCTATGGCAAGTGAAATCTTAATCGGTAAAACATTACTTGAAGCATTAAATACAGACTTAGTTTGTGATGCAATTAATACAGCAATGCGCGAACTTTTCATGCAGATTGTTTACGGTCGTACTCAGTCAGCTTATTCTGAAGGCGGACTTAAAGTTGGTGCTTCCCTTGAAGATTTAGGAAAGAACCTTAGAAGCCAGGTTGGAACTATGTTTGCAACACGCAAAACAGGTCCTCGCTATCTTGAAATGACTGAAGGTTATGTTGAAACTATTGCAGTTGATAAAGACAATCAAATTATCGGATACAACTGTATCAACTTTGGTAAATTGATGGACGCTCTTAAAGCTGGAAAACCTGCTAATGAAGCAATTGAAGGGGCACGCACTCACTATGGTCGTGTAACAGCAGATCAGGGTATGGTTCGCCTTATCGACCCACGTAAAGAATAGTAGGAACGGAGGAAATAGATATGTCATTATTTGAAGATTATGAAGGCCGTATCCCACAGGTAAACAAGGCTTTAAAAGAATATGGTTTTGCAGAAGGCGAAGCAGGTTTGAATCAGGCTCGCGATCTTTGTAAAGCTCGTGGATTCGATCCATATGAAATCTGTCAGTCAACTCAGCAGATTTGTTTTGAAGATGCAAAATGGGCTTATGTTTTAGGCTCTGCAATTGCAATTAAAGAAGCAGAAAAAACTGGCGATAAAACTGGTTCTACAGCTGCTGCAAACATTGGTAAGGGACTTCAGGCATTCTGTCTTCCTGGTTCTGTAGCTGATGACAGAAAAGTAGGTCTTGGTCACGGAAACTTGGGCGCTCGTCTTCTTAGTGAAGAAACACAGTGCTTTGCATTCCTTGCAGGTCACGAATCTTTTGCTGCTGCTGAAGGTGCTATTAAAATCGCTGCAAACGCAAACAAAGTTCGCAAAAACAAGCTTCGCGTAATCTTGAACGGTCTTGGAAAAGACGCTGCCCAAATTATCAGTCGAATTAACGGATTTACTTATGTTCAGACAAAGTTTGACTACTTTAACGGTGAAGGAACAGACAAGGCTCTTACAGTTGTTAAAGAAATCCCTTATGGAAACAACCCAGAACGCCTTATCGTAAAATGCTACGGTGCAGATGACGTTCGCGAAGGTGTTGCAATTATGTGGCACGAAGATGTTGATGTTTCTATTACAGGAAACTCTACAAACCCAACACGTTTCCAGCACCCAGTTGCAGGTACTTACAAAAAGGAAAGATTACTTGCTGGTAAAAAATACTTCTCTGTAGCTTCTGGTGGTGGTACAGGTCGTACTTTGCACCCAGATAACATGGCTGCAGGTCCAGCTAGTTACGGATTTACTGATACACTCGGTCGTATGCACTCAGATGCACAGTTTGCAGGTTCATCTTCTGTTCCAGCTCACGTAGAAATGATGGGCTTTATGGGAATGGGAAATAACCCAATGGTAGGCTGTACAGTTGCGTGTGCAGTAGCCGTTGCAGGTAGCTTCTAATTTGTTATGCGAGTTTTGCGAAAGCGAAACTCGTAAGCAGCCGAAGGTTGCGACTCACCCTGAACTTGTTTCAGGGTTTATTACAAATAGATTCCGAAATAAATTCGGAATGACATAGGCGAACATGCTGAATTTATTTTAGCATCTCTTACACAAAAAAGATCACTTCGTTTTGAAGTGGTCTTTTTTTTTATAAAATAAGAAAATTTGCCTACTTGACAAAAACTGTCTGGGGGGGTACACTAGTATAGATAAATAACATATAATTGTTAAAAGGAGTCTTTATTTATGAAAAAAATAACAAAAATTGCTTTTCTTGCATTAAGCATTTTTGCTTCAACATTGTTTTTTGCATGCAATAATGATACAAGCGAAAACATTAAAACCGACGGAGTTATAGGCCCAGAATTTTCAGACAGAACAGAAGGCTTAAACTTTATTTTTTCAACAAATTCCCTTGCAGATATCACCCTTACAGTTACCCGTACTGAATGGAACAATCTTTTAAGCTATTACGACCAAAATTCAAAAAACGAAGAATACATTCACGCTGATTTTAAAATGAAAAAAGGAGAAAACACTTGGCAAATTAGCGATATTGGACTTCGACTTCGCGGAAACACAAGCCGCCGCCGACCTCAAAATGGCGAAAAATACTATCAATCACATTTTAAACTTGATTTTGAAGAATGGCTTTCTTCTACTGGTGAAGAGCGAAAACTTGCCGGCTGTATGAAAGGCTTAAACTTAAAACGCTTTAATTGCGACCCAACTTATACACGCGAAGTTTTTGGCTATAACTTTTTCCGCAAAAATGGAATCTGGACTGCCCCTCGTGCCGCATACGCACATCTTTTTATTAATATAGAAGAAGAAAGCGGGTCTACAACAGAATTAGACTATGGCGTTTACGCAATGATAGAAGAAATCAACAAGCAGTATTTAAAAGAACGAACTTTAACTTTGCAGACAGGAGACACTTTAGGCGGTGGAAATTATTCCAACAACAAAGGCGACCTTTGGAAGTGCTGTTGGCAAAAAAATAACGGTCCTTCGCTCTACACAGATTACACTGATTCATCTTTTGGAGTTGAAGAAATCTACCTTGACGAAAGCAAGAGCCTTCGCTTTGACTATGATTTAAAGACAAATAAGGATTCACTTGAAAAAGCAAAGAGCAATTTTATTGATTTTATAGACCAACTCAATAACCTTAGCAGTGAAGAAGAAATAAAATCATTCTACGAAAGTAAAATAGATGTTGATTTATTCATCAAAACTTACGCCTGCAATGTTCTTTTAGGAATGGACGACGACTACTGGCGAAACAAAAACAACTACTATTTTTATTTTGACACAACCGGAAAAGCATATTTTATTCCATACGATTATGACAATATTTTAGGAACAAACTGCTTTAGCGACACTGTTACAAGAAATCCACTTGAATGGGGCGAAGGGGTTTATAATACTCCTCTTATTGAAAAACTTTTATCAGTTGACGACTACAAACAAAAATACATCAACTACCTTACACAGTTAAGCGAAGAAACTTCATTTGTACAAGGAAGTCAAACAGAAATACAAAGGCTTCAGTCATTGGTAGAAAATTACATTTATTCAAAAGACCTTAACTACAGCGATACAAGTTCTTCCATAACTGACGACTGTGCTTCATGGTGTACAAATTACGGAAAATACAAACTTTTAAGCGGAGACGAAACAAATAATTACTTTATGGCAAAAGCAAAAAGTGTAAAAACTTACTGTAATCCAAATTATAT
>CAVHIX010000144.1:4343-5239 GCA_963636135.1 Anaerovoracaceae bacterium | reverse complement strand
ATCACATGGAATTAAAAATCGATTTTAGAAAAAACGCAATAATTTTAAATAAAACGCCGGTTCATTCCGCAAAAACAAACGAATTAAAAACGATTTTTAAAAATGCCTCAAAACCTTTACAAAAAATGATTTTAGATTCGCAAATTTTTATGGCAGAAAAAACGGCCCTTCTTTCAAACGCGTTAAATGCCAAAATTTTTCTTGTCGGATACAGCGAATTAAAGCCAAACGGATTTTTTGAACCTTTTAAAACCACGCTAAAAAATTGTGTAAACGACATAAATCAGATTTTAGTATTTCAGCATTTTTCAATGAATAGATTTTCAATCGATTTAAAATCATTTATGCAAAAAAACCCTAATCTTTCGTTGAACGACTCAATTTTAAGACTAGGACTTTTACACCAGAAAGAATTTTTTTAGCTTTTTTTTACAGCTGTTTAATTAAATTTACCATTTCGATTGCACTCAACGCACAGTCATAACCTTTATTTCCGGCTTTGCTACCAGCGCGTTCGATTGCCTGCTCGATATTTTCAGTTGTAATTACGCCAAACAGAACTGGAATTCCGTTTTTCATGCTAGCCTGGGCAATTCCCTTTGAAACTTCAGAACAAACATAATCATAATGACTTGTCGAACCGCGGATTACAGCCCCAACTGCAATAATTGCATCGTATTTTCCACTCTGAGCCATTTTATCTGCAACAACCGGAATTTCAAAAGCACCTGGAACCCAAGCGGCAGTAATATTTTTTTCTTCTACACCATGACGAACTAAACCGTCAACCGCACCGCCGAGCAATTTGTTCACAATAATTTCGTTAAATCTTGAAGCTACAATTCCAACTTTCATGTTTGAAGGAGCGACTAATTTTCCTTCGAGCAAATTAATTT
>CAVHIX010000144.1:0-4333 GCA_963636135.1 Anaerovoracaceae bacterium | reverse complement strand
TTAATTTCGTTCATAAAAACCTCTATTTTAATTTAAATTTATAATTCTTCTGTAAAAATATGGCCCATTTTATCGCGTTTAGTTTTTAAATAAAAACGATCTGTATCCTGAGCCGGAATTTCAATTGGTTCGCGTTTTACAACTTTTAAACCAAATCCGTCAAGACCATACACTTTTTCAGGATTATTCGTTAAAAGACGCAAAGTTTTACAGCCTAAATCACGCAAAATCTGAGCACCAATCCAATATTCGCGTAAATCAGGTTTAAATCCGAGTTTTATATTCGCGTCAACTGTGTCATAGCCCTGTTCCTGAAGCGTATAGGCCTTTAATTTATTGATGAGCCCGATTCCGCGCCCTTCCTGCCTCATATACAAAATTATGCCACGGCCTTCTTCGCTTACTTTTTTCATTGCAGATTTTAACTGAGGTCCACAATCGCATCGTTTTGAACCAAAAACATCACCCGTTAAACATTCTGAATGAACACGGCACAAAACATTTTCACCATCGGCAATTTCACCTTTTACCAAAGCCACATGATGTTCACCTGTAATATCGTTTACATATCCGTAAATGTCAAAATCGCCAAATTCAGTAGGAAGTTTTGCCTTTGCTTCCCGGATTACATGTTTTTCGTGAAGGCGAATATAATCCTGCAAAGCTTTAATCGTTATAAACTTAAAATTGAACTTTTTTGCAACTTCGATTAATTTTGGAGTTCGCATCATAGTTCCATCATCGTCCATAATTTCACAACACAAACCACATTCTTTTAGGCCTGCAAGACGACACAAATCCACAGTCGCTTCAGTGTGCCCATTTCGAACTAAAACGCCGCCTTTTCGTGCAATCAGCGGAAACATATGCCCCGGACGACGAAAATCTTCTGGCCGGCTTTCAGGATTTACACATTGCAAAGCGGTTACAGATCTTTCTTTTGCCGAAATTCCTGTTGTTGTAGATTTATGATCGATTGAAACTGTAAATGCCGTTTCGTGATTATCAGTATTTTCTGCGACCATTGGAAAAAGATTTAATTTTTTTGCAATATCGTTACTCATCGGCGTACAGATTAAACCTTTTGCGTATGTTGCCATTAAATTTACATTTTCCTGAGTTGCAAATTCTGCAGCACAAATCATATCGCCTTCATTTTCGCGGTCAGGGTCGTCCGTAACCAAAATGATTTTTCCGTTTTTTAAATCTTCTAGAGCTTCTTCGATTGAGTTATATTTAAAATCCATTTTTTAAGCCTCCGTAAGCCAGGATAAAATTTTCTGATCTTTTAATTTTTGATTTTCATCTGATTCTGAAAAATTGCTTTTAAAATTTAGTAATTTTTCTACATATTTTCCGATTATGTCGTTTTCAAGATTTACAGATTCGCCAACTTTTTTTGAAATTAAAGTCGTTTGTTCGCTCGTGTGCGGAATTACACTCACCGCAAAATCATTTTGAGAAACTTTTGCCACTGTAAGACTGATTCCGTCAATACAAATAGAGCCTTTTTCGATTATATATTTTAAAATTTTTTTTGAAGTACTGATATAAACCCAAACCGCGTTATCGTCGTTTATTTTTTTGCTGATTGTGCCAGTTCCGTCTATGTGCCCGGAAACGATATGCCCGCCAAAACGACCTTGGGCACTCATCGCCCGTTCAAGATTTACTTTACTTCCAGGAAGCAAAAGACCCAAATTTGAGCGATTTAAAGTTTCGTTCATCACATCGGTATAAAAACAATTCTGATTTAATTTTGTAACTGTAAGGCAAACCCCATTTACACAAATACTGTCACCAAGTTTTGTTTGTTCTAAAACTTTTTTTGCTTTTATACAGATTTTTCCGGAATTAAAACTTTCTACAGTGCCAATCTCTTCTACAATTCCTGTAAACATTTTTACCTCAAAAAAAAATACCCTAAACTTTAGGGCATTTTACAAAAAAAAGACTGAACACTTAAAAATCTTCTTTCATCCAGACTTTACTGTCGGTTACGGAATCACACCGTATCATGCAAAAATGCTCGCTGACTCACGAAAACAATCGTACACAGCCGGTGAGGAATTTCACCTCGCCCTGAAGTTTTACAGTTACAATTTAATAAAATCAATAAAAAAAATCAACTTAAAAAATTACTTTCTTGCTGATTCGACCTTGTTATGCTGATCTTCTAAAATCTGCATTACCTGGTCAATTATTTTTTGTTTTGGATCAGGCTCTTCTTTTGGAAGATTTTCTAAAACTTGTTTTCTAAAAGATTTACAATCTAACACTTTTGACGCTGTAAAAGTTAAAACATCTTTTTTTACAATATCAGAAGTCATATCGTTTGGCGAATCCGGATTAATTTCAAGACACAAACCGTTTATCGTAACCGGAAGAACAATGTCAAACAATCTCAAATAAGAATCGATTTCTTTTAAGCCGCGTTTAGTTTCCGGTTTTCCAGGTCGATAGCGAGTGCCGCTCGGGAAAACTAAAATTATTTTTCCTTCTTTTTTAAGCTCATCCATTTTTCGCATTGAAGCAAAATTTATTTTTCGTGCTCGTTTTTCTTCTTCGATTCGTTCTTCTTCTGAAGTGGCACTTTTTTCAGCACTTTCAAGGCTTCGTGTAGGATAAATTACAACGCGGGAATAAGCTTCTGTTAAACAACGAACTAAAGGACTAGCTTCATTTAATTTCATTCCGGCAACTGCAATAACCTGATTTGCAAATTCAGTTGACCACTGTTCGCCATGTTTTTCAAGCAAATAAATAATTGCAGGCAAATCGAAATTTGAATAATGTTCCATTAAAATTAAGCCAGTTTTTCCGCTTTTAACCTGATTGTAAAAATCTTTGAAATTTTCAACATTGCCCAATCCTGATTTCGGGAGCAAATTTTCATTTAAAAGAATGTTAAAATATTCCCGCAATTTCATATTCGCAGGCTGATAAATATTTGATTCATCGATTTTTTCTGGAGCTATTGAAAAAGTTGCAGCTTCAGCCATTAATTTTCCGTACTTGCTTTTTAATGTATCCATTATTTCCTTCTTTTCGAGTAATATTCAACCTAAAATTTTTGCTTAAATTTAATTCTATTACACTAAATTATTACTGTCAATATTTTAAAAAATCTGTTATTATTAAGCCATGAAAATTGAACATTTAATTTTTGATTTAGACAACACACTTTATCCAAGCACTGCAAAAATGGATGAAGGGATTTCAAGACGAATGATGGAATGTGTTCAAGAATTTTTTAAAACCGATGCTGAAACTGCAAAAAAAATCCGAAGCGAACATATTGCAAATTTTTCAACAACGCTTGAATGGCTAAGAAGCGAAGGCCTAACCGATGTAGAAGGATTTTTAGCCCATGTTCACCCGCAAAACGAAGCAGACGAATTAAACGATGACGAAAATCTTAAAACTTACCTTGAATCAATAAAAATTCCAAAAATGATTTTAACGAATGCACCAAGAGAACACGCCGAACGAGTTTTAAACAAATTAAATGTAAAAGATTTATTCGATTCAATCTGCGACATTCGGGAATGCTCATTTTTAGGAAAACCATACCCTTCAGCATTTAAAAAAGCGCTTTCTATGTGTGGCGGAACAATCGAAAACACAATTTTTATAGACGATATGCAAAAATATGTTGACGGCTGGAAAGCTTTAGGCGGAAATGCAGTTCTAGTCGGAAATAAAAACGGCAAACCTTTAAGCGAAAAATCTGCAGCAGTTTTAAAAGACAAAAATATTATTCCCGGCACGATTTACAAAATCCCAGACATTTACGGATTAAAAGATTTAATAAAAAAATTGCAAGAATCCTAGTTTTTTTTGAAAAAAATTTATAAAATCAGACTTTGAGTGTTTTATTATGATTGACAATAATTCGATTATTCCAAATTTTGACGCTGAATGGGACAAATCTCTTCGCATTACTCTTTCAAAAGATTCTAAATATCCGGATATTCTGCAAGTTTATTTAATCGGAACTATAGACAATTACAATGCCAACTTTTTTGAAATAAAACTTTCTAAAATCCTTGAAAACGGGCCGTACAAAATTCTTTTTAAATGTGCAAGCCTTGATTATGTTTCTTCTGTGGCACTCGGGATTTTTAATAATTTTTACCCAAAATTTAAGGCTCTAGGCGGAACTTTCGTTTTTATCGATTTACCACAACGAGTTTTGGAAATTTTTCAGCTTTTAGGATTCAATCACTTTTTTAATATCGTTTCAAATATTTCTGAAGCATTTACATTTTTTAATTCCACAGAAAAGGCCGTTCCCGTTTTTCCATGCACGATTACCTGCCCAATGTGCTCT
>CAVHIX010000143.1:0-5254 GCA_963636135.1 Anaerovoracaceae bacterium | reverse complement strand
TTATAGAATTCGTGCTATATTATAGAATAGTGTAGGAAGATTTGGAGTAATTATGAGAAAGTTTTTATTTTGCATAATTTGTTCGTTTTTGGTTTTTGAGTTTTCAGGCTGTTCGGCAAATAAGCAGGTTCAGCGAATGCAAAAACTTGAAGAAGGGGTTTCTTCTCCTACAACGATTGAAGAATTAAAAGATGCAATTTCAAAATATGAATCAAGAGTAAAAGATGTCGAATTAGCTCAAAGTCAGATTGGAATTTGGTATAAAATTTTAGGAACCCGCTATGTTGATAAAAAAATGTATGGCGAAGCGTTAGAAACTTTTAAAAAGGCACTGGAATTTTATCCGAATAATCAAAATCTTCATTATTATGTAGGTCTTTGTGCAGGTTTTATGGCAAAGGCTTCTTACGATTTTGAAGGAAATGGCGTAAGTTCAAAACGGCAAAATTATCTTTCGGTTTCGGAAAATGCCTATTTAACGGCGCTACAAATTGAACCGAATAATGCCCGCACTCTTTACGCTCTTGGGGTTTTGTATACTTTTGGTTCTGAACCGGGTGAAATCGGGCTAAATTTACCACAAAAGGCTATTCCATATCTTGAAAGATATGTTAGTATAGAAACTAAAGATGTTCAGGGAATGTTTATTTTAGCACGCTGTTATTATGCAACTTATGAAACAGAAAAAGCGATTAACATTTATGAAAAAATAATTTCTACAACGAAATCTTCTGAATTTAAGGCAAAAGCTTTAGATTTAAAGAATCAAGTTCTTGCTTTGCAGAATGAATAGAAATTATGATGAACTTTTGTTGATTTCTTTAGCGAGAATAACATTTTTATCTGTTGCGGAAAAGTTAAAATTACTAAAAAATCTTGGGAATGCTTTGGAATTTTCTGAAGTGTCAAAAAGAGAATTGGAATTTTTTCTTAAAAGAGATTTTGTTTCTTCCTGGAATGGAAAAGAAAATCTTTTGCACGCAAAAAACGAATTGGCGATTATAAAATCTAAGGGAATAAAATTTCTTCTTTATGGTGAAGAAAATTATCCTATGTTGCTTAGACAAATTTATAATGCTCCATTTTTGTTATTTTACAGAGGAAATCCTGAAATTTTAGGTAAAAAATCTGTTTCGATGGTTGGAACTAGAAATATCGTGCCAGAAGCAAAAAAAGCGGCAATTGATTTTGCTTATAATGCAGTTTGCGACGGGTGTTCGGTTATTTCAGGTCTTGCTTATGGAATTGATTTTGCGTCTCATTCCGGGGCGGTAAATGCTTTTTACGATAATGAAGAAATTTCTGGTCGTACGATTGCAGTTTTGCCTTGTGGGTGTGATACTGTTGTGCCTAGAGGAAATGTTCGGCTTGCACAAAAAATTTTAGATACGGGTGGCTGCCTTTTAAGTGAATATGTTCCGTGTGTTCCTTCTGAACCGTGGCGATATGTTCAGCGAAACAGGATAATTGCTTCTCTTTCTTTGGCGACTGTTGTTCTTCAGGCTCCGATTGGTAGTGGGGCTTTAATTACAGCAGATTATGCTTTAGAATATGGAAGAGATTTATTTTTTCACGAAGTTTGTTTTTCTGAAAATTCTAAAAAAATTGATGAACTAAAAAGAAGAAAATTAAATCGTCTTTGTGAAGTAAATCCGAAAAAGAAAATTGAAACTGTAAAATCTGTGGAAAGTTTTCTTTTTGAAGGTGCGCCGGTTATAAAAAATTATGAAGATTATTGCAAAGCATTGCTTGAAGTTCCTGGCGAACGCAGTAAAAAAATAGTTCAGTATGAATTGTTTGAAAAATTATAACGATTTTGTATAAGGGATAAAAATGTCTGAAAAAAAATCATCATCAAAGAAAACAAAAAAAACTGAGACATTAGTAATTGTAGAATCTCCGGCTAAGGCTCATACTATTGAAAAATATTTAGGCCCGGGGTATACGGTAAAGGCTTCAATGGGGCATTTAATCGATTTACCAAAGTCAAGGCTTGCAATTGATGTTGAAAATAATTTTCAGCCAGAATACATAACTGTTCGTGGAAGGGCGAAACTCCTTAAGGAATTACAAAAAGATGCAAAAAAATCAGATTTTGTTCTGCTTGCATCGGATAATGACCGTGAAGGGGAAGCGATTGCATGGCATTTGAATAATGCTCTAAAAGATAAAACTTCTGCTCAAATTAAAAGAATTGTTTTTAATGAAATTACGCCGATTGCAATTAAAGAAGCTGTTCAGCATCCAGGTGAAATTATCGAATCAAAGGTGAATGCGCAGAAGGCTCGTCGAGTTTTAGACAGACTTGTAGGTTATAATTTAAGTCCGCTTTTGTGGAGTAAAGTAAAAAATGGTTTGTCGGCTGGTAGAGTTCAGTCTGTGGCTTTAAGATTGATTTGTGAACGCGAAGAAGAAGTTGAAAATTTTCTTCCGGAAGAATATTGGACGCTTGATGCAAAATTTGTAAAAGGCAAAACGGAATTTTCGTCTCAGCTTGTAAGTTATAAAAACGAAAAACCTGAATTAAAAAATATTGAAACTGTAAATTCGATTATTGAACAAATCAAAAATAGTAAATGCGTGGTTTCAAGTATTAAAAAGGTTGAAAAAACTGTTCGACCAAAAGCGCCTTTTACAACTTCAAAATTGCAGCAGTCTGCGGCAAATCGTCTTGGATTCACTTCAAGAAAAACTATGCAAATTGCTCAGCAACTTTATGAAGGGGTAAATATTGGTTCTGGTCGCGTGGGTTTGATTACTTATATGCGAACCGATTCTGTTCGAATTTCTGAAACGGCTTTAAATGATGTTAGAAATTGGATTTCAAAAAATTATCCAAACGATTTACCTGTAGAGCCGATTCATTATGCGGTTGGAAAAGCGGCTCAAGATGCGCATGAAGGTATTCGTCCGACTTATACAGAATATACTCCTGACAGTGTAAAAGAATATTTAACGCGCGATCAGTTGCGTCTTTATACGATAATTTGGGAACGATTTGTTTCAAGTCAGATGAATAATGCAAAGACAACAACTACGAGTGTTGAAATTACCGCTGGAGATGCAGTTTTTAGAGCAAGTGCCAGCAAAATTACAGAAAAAGGTTTTTATAATGTTATAAAAATTTTGTCTTCAAAAGAAGATAAAACAGGAAATCTTCCGTCTTTAAAAGAAGGCGAAGAAATTACTTCTAACGATTTTTATCCTGAACAGCATTTTACGCAAGGACCGGCCCGTTTTACCGACGCTTCAATTGTTCGTACTCTTGAAGAAAAGGGGATTGGCCGTCCTTCAACTTATGCACCGATTATTTCCGTACTTTTAGACAGATATTATGTTACGCGAAATAATAAACAGCTTGTTCCGACTCAGTTAGGCCGAATTATTTGTAAAATCCTGGTTGAATCGTTTCCAAGCGTAATAAACGAACATTTTACTGCTGAAGTTGAAAATAATCTTGATAAAGTTGAAAAAGATGAACTTGTCTGGAACAATATGATTGCCGAATTCTTTGGGCCTTTTAAAAAGAGGGTTGAAGAAGTTATGGAAACTCAAGAAAGCGTAAAAGGCTGCCTTGATGAAAAAACTGACAAAATCTGTGAAAAATGCGGAAAGCCTATGATGAAAAAATTGGGTCGTTTTGGATTTTTCTTGGCTTGTTCAGGATTCCCGGAATGTCATAATACTCGTTCAATTCCGCTTGCAAAATGTCCTATGCCAAATTGTAACGGCGAAATCGTTGCCCGAAAAACTAAAGGTCGCGGAAAAGAATTTTACGGTTGTACAAATTATCCAACTTGTAATTTTATCAGTCATTTTAAGCCACTTGACCAGTATTGTCCAAAATGCGGTTGGTTTATGGTTGAAAAATATGACAAAAAGAACGGTTCGTATAAATCTTGTATAAATCCAGACTGCGATTATTTACATACCGCAAACGATTCTGAAGAAAATATTGCCGCTTCTGATGAGGATTAAAAAAAATTATTCTATTGTGAAAAATAATTATCACACAGAGAAAAATATTTATTCTATTGGGAAAAACAATTATTTTCCTATAGAAAAAATTTATCTTAAAGGAAAAATTAATTATTCCACTAGAGAAAAAAATTATCTTACTGTGCAAAAGTTGTGTTTTGTAGTATAATTTAAAAAATAAAAAGCAGACAATTATGTCTGCATATACAAAATTGCCTGCTTCTATTTTTGGAAAATGAAACTAAGCTTCTAAATCAGATTCATTTTCGTTTTTTGTTGTTGTTTTTGAAGAGACTTTTTTGTAAGATGTTGTTTTTAATTTATTCTTGATTTTTACATCAGGTCTAAATAAAACTTTAGCTTGCAAAATGTTCTTTTCAGAAACTTTTTTTTCTGTGTCTTCGCCAGTAGATTCAAAACTAAGTCTGAAAATACCAAACCGATCAAGTTTAACAGCTTCACCTTCCATTAAATGGCGTGGTAAAAATTCTACTAAACAACTAAGAACGGCACGAATATCAGATGAATTCACTGAACAGGCAAAAGAAATTTCTTCAATAAGATTTTCTTCTGTTACCATTTTTGTCCAAACTGGTTGTGGATAAAATAATGATATTTTTCTGTTTAATGGATTAGGTCGTTCAACGATGCTGAATTTCATATATGGCCTCCTTGAAATTAATCACAGTTTTTTATTTCTAGAAAATATTTTCCGTAAAACTTACGGCAAAAGAATGTGTACATCATTCTTTATAAGAAATATAACATAAAATGTTTTTAAAAACAAGTTTAAATTTAAAATTTGTGAAAAAAAAGTAAAAATAAAGTATAAAATATTGACTTTTGGACTAAAAAGTCTTATTCTGTATAAAAAAAAGAAAGGCAGGACGGGTCTATGTTAGTAGAATTTTCTTGCACAAATGTGCGGTCAATAAAAGAAACAGTCCATTTTACAATGGAAGCGTCAAAAGGTTCTGAATTAGAAAATAACTTAATAAAAGATGAATCTGAAGGTTCTTCTTGCCTTCGATTTTCAGAAATTTTAGGAGAAAATGGTTCAGGAAAAACAAGTTTTTTGGTTGGGCTTTCAATTCTGCATGATTTAATTATTTCTAATCCGGGTCTTTTGCATGGGCAGCCTTTAATTCGTATTCCGCATAAACTTGCGATGAATGAGCCTACTTCTTTTTCTATTATTTTTGTTCAGAATGGAATTCGATATAAATATAGCGTTGAATATGACAATTATACAATTTTAAGTGAAAGTCTTTATTAT
>CAVHIX010000142.1:1686-5271 GCA_963636135.1 Anaerovoracaceae bacterium | reverse complement strand
AACTTGAACTCTGTTTTTGACTAATTCTTCGGATTTTTGATTTTTTTCTGTGCAGCAGACGATTGTTTTTACATCTTTCGCAGTTTGAACGATTTTAGTTTGAACGGGGAGCCTTAAATGCGAATCTAAAATAATTCTCACCGGATTTTTGCCGTTTTCAATTCTGCATGTTAAAAGCGGATCGTCGGCAAGAACTGTGTTTATTCCGCACAAAATCGCAGAATATTTATTTCGCAAAGTTTGAACAAAATCCCGAGATTTTTGATTTGTAATCCATTTTGATTTTCCACTTTTAGTTGCAATTTTTCCGTCTAGAGTTGAAGCAAATTTTAGCGCAACGAATGGAAGTTTTTTTGTAATGTAATAGAAAAAAATCGGATTTAATTTGTCGCATTCGGATTTTAGGCAATCTTCCAAAACTTCAATGCCGTTTTCTCGTAAAAATGCGTTTCCTTTTCCGTGGACTAACGGATTTGGGTCGCGACTTCCGACTACAACTTTTTTAATTTTGGCCTGAAGCAACGCCTGTGTGCACGGAGGCTGTTTTCCAAAATGGCAGCAAGGTTCAAGTGTTACATAAATTGTGGCGCCTTCGGGGTCGTTTTTTAATTCGTTGCAATTTTTTAGCGCTTCCCGTTCGGCGTGCAATTCTCCGTATTTTGTATGAAAACCTTGTCCGATGATTTTTGAATCTTTTACAATGACCGCCCCAACTAAAGGATTTGGAGAAGTTTTTCCTTCAGCCTTTTTTGCAAGCGAAATCGCCATTTTCATAAAACGAAAATCATCAGAAGAAAACATTTTTGCCTCGGTTTTTATTTTTTACTAGAACGAAACGCCTTCAGCTCCGTAAAGTTTGTAATATTCATTAATTTGAGTTTTAATTTCTGGAGTGATGATTTTTTTGTCGCCATTTGTGAATAAAACATCAACTACATCTTTCATAGAAACGATTGCTTTTGCCGGAAATCCGTATTTTTCAGAAATTACTTCGAGTGCTGATTTTGAAGAATCTTGAGCTTTTTCTAATCGGTTTAAACTTACGATTTCTCCAACGATTTTAATTCCGCCAGGCACTGTTTCCTGAGCCTTAATTTTTGGATAAGTTTCTTCGATTGATTTTCCGCTCGTTGTAACATCTTCAATAATTACAACTTTGTCGCCGTCTTTAATTTTGTATCCTAAAAGTGAACCTTTATCGGCACCGTGATCTTTTTCTTCTTTTCGGTCTGAACAATATTTTATATCTTTATTGTAGAGTTTTGAATAAGCTACAGAAGTTACGACTGCAAGCGGAATTCCTTTGTATGCCGGTCCAAAAAGAACATCAAAATCGTCCCCAAAATTATCGTGAATTGCTTTTGCATAAAATTCGCCGAGTTTTGCAAGCTGACTGCCGGTAACATAAGAGCCTGCATTCATAAAGAAAGGACTAAGTCGACCACTTTTTAGCGTGAACGAACCAAATTTTAAAACTTCACATTTAACCATAAAATCAATAAATTCTTTTTTGTACTGTTCCATAAGTCAAGATTTTAGCGAAATATCAGTTTTGTGTCATTAAATTTTTAATATTGACAGACGATAACATTCTATTTACAATTTTTTTGCGTTTTAAGGATTTTTTATGAATATAAAAGTTGCATATAGTGGAATCGAAGGGGCCTTTGCAAACATTGCAGCTAAAAAGGTTTTTCCGGGCGAAAATCTTATTTCGTATAAGGATTTTAAATCTGCCTGGGATTCTGTAGAAAATGGGGAAGCGGATTACGCGGTTTTACCAATAGAAAATAGTTATGCAGGTGAAGTTGCCCAAGTTTCAGATTTGATTTTTAAAGGAAATCTTTTTATAAATGATGTTTACAGCTTAAAAATTCAGCAAAATCTTTTGGGTGTGAAGGGTGCAAAATTAAGCGATATAAAAAAAGTTTTAAGTCATCCACAGGCGTTAGAACAAAGTCAAAAATTTCTAAATTTGTACGGAATAGAAAAAATCGTGAGTGAAAATACCGCTCGCGCCGCAAAAAAAGTTTCTGAATTAAACGATAAATCGATTGGGGCGGTGGCAAGCATTTTAACCGCTGAACTTTACAATCTCGAAGTCATTCAGGAAAATATTAATGAATCAGAAGATAACACAACGCATTTTGCAATTTTTTCCAAAAAAGAAGGGCCTTTAACGCAAAAAGTGCCTACCACTTCAATTTTAATGTTTACGGTAAAAAACGAAGTTGGTTCTTTGGTAAAAGTTTTGGATGTGATTGCCGAATACGGATTTAATCTTTGCGTTTTGCGAAGTCGACCTTTAAAAAATCTTGCGTGGACATATTATTTTTATGTTGAAATCGATGGAATTTTTTCTGATCCAAAGTTTAATCAGATGATTTTGCATTTGCGCGAAAAATGTGAAACTGTAAAAATCTTGGGTTCTTATAAAAAAAATTAAAAAAGTACAAAAGAGGTAAAAAATGAATATGATTTTTGAAAAAAAACTCACCGCTCCGAGTGAAGTTAAAGAAATGTATCCGATTACAGAAAAAATGGCGAAAACAATTGAAAATCGCCGTGAAGAAATAAAATCTGTTTTTGAAGGAAAATCAAATAAACTTTTGCTTATAATTGGACCTTGTTCGGCAGACAACGAAGAAAGCGTAATCGATTATATTTCGCGCTTGGTTCCGATTCAGGAAGAAGTAAAAGATAAAATTTTGATGGTTCCGCGAATTTATACAAATAAACCAAGAACAACTGGCGAAGGCTACAAAGGAATGCTCCATCAGCCTGACCCAAACGGAAAACCAGATTTGTTTAAAGGAATTATAGCAACTCGTCACCTTCATATGCGGGCAGTTGAAGAAACAGGTTTTGCGTGTGCCGACGAAATGCTCTACCCGGAAAATTATCGCTATCTTGACGACCTTTTAGGCTACATTGCAATTGGCGCGCGTTCCGTAGAAAATCAGCAGCATAGACTTACTGCAAGTGGCGTTGATGTTCCAGTTGGAATGAAAAATCCTACTAGTGGCGATTATTCTGTAATGATGAATGCGATTTTGGCCGCTCAGCATCCGCACACTTTTATTTACCGCGGATTTGAAGTTCATTCTCAGGGAAATCCTCACACTCATGCGATTTTGCGCGGTTCAACTAACAAACACGGAAATAATGTTCAAAATTACCACTATGAAGATTTAATCCGACTTTGTGACAATTACGATGAACGAAATTTAAAAAATCCGGCTGTAATAATTGATACAAATCATTCAAATTCGAATAAAAATCCGTTTGAACAGCCTCGAATTATTATGGATGTCTTAAATTCTGTTCAACACAGCGACCGAATTAAAAAACTTTTAAAAGGATTTATGATTGAAAGTTACATTGAAGACGGTTCTCAAAAAATCGGCGAAGGAATTTACGGAAAATCGATTACAGATCCTTGTTTGGGCTGGCAAAAATCAAAAGAATTGATTTACAAAATTGCAGAAAAAATCTAATTTTGAATAAAAAAATTTTTCTTCTGCTGATTTTAATTTTTTCTCCGTTTTTGGTTCTTTCAGAAAAGACGAGTCTGCATTTTAATCC
>CAVHIX010000142.1:0-1676 GCA_963636135.1 Anaerovoracaceae bacterium | reverse complement strand
CAGAAAATACTCAAAATTTGAATCAGATTCGTTCGTATTTAAAAATCTGTGACCAAAACGGAAACGACATTACTTTCAGCAAAAAAATAAAAATTTCTTACGAATGGGTGACTATTCCAGACAAGGCAAATTATTTTAAAAATAAGGTTTATCTTTCAGGTGGAATGGCCATTCATTTAAATCTTCCAAATGGAAAATATTTTTTCAGCGTTTATACCCCAAAAGATGAACATTACGACTTTCCTTCAGAAAATCAGGGGGAGTGGCGCTCGAATGTTTTTGAATACGACACATCTCATCCTTTAAAGGCGATTTTTGTTTTTCCGGTTGCAAATGAAAACGGTTTTTACACTGGCGAATGGAAAATCAATTACAAAGCGCCTAAAATGCTTTAATTTTTTAAAGAGATTTTTTAATATTCCGAAAAAATTAATATGAAAAAAAATATAAATATTAAATTCCTGATTTTTACACTTTTTCTTTCTATTGTAGTTGTTTTTTCTTCGTGTGTTTCGTTGCCTTCTGGTAAAAAAAATATTTCACGGTCGCTCACCGGAAAGCCTAAAATGTCGGCTGAACAACTTACTTCTTATTTTTTGAGTCAAAATCCTGATGTAAAAAAAGATGAAATTTTGAATTTTGCAAAACTTTATATTTCTGAAGCCAAAACTGAAGGAATCAATAGCGATGTTGCGTTCGCTCAAATGTGCCTTGAAACCGGCTATCTTCGTTTTGGAAATCTTGTTTTACCGGAAATGAATAATTTTTGCGGTCTTGGTGCGATTGATGCTGAAAATCCTGGTGAATGGTTTGAAACAAAAGCGGATGGGGTAAGGGCCCATATTCAGCATTTGCACGCTTATGGCACGACTTCAGATTGTGTTTTAAAAAATCAGTTGATTGATAAACGCTACAAATGGGTAAATCCGCGCGGAAAAGCCCCGACTGTTTTTGATCTTGCCGGAACTTGGGCAGCCGATAGACAGTATGGCGAAAAACTTGATAATATCCTTTCAAATATGGAAAATTTTTAGTAAACAGAGGCGATTATGACAGAAAAGGAAAAAATGCTTTCACAAAAATTGTATAATAGTTCCGGAAAAGAATTATTTGATGAAAGATGTTATGTAAAAGATTTGTGTTTTAAATTGAATAATACAAAACCTTCTAAAAAAGCGAAAATTGCAAAAATTGCAAAAAAGATTTTAGGAAAAACTGGAAAAAATATTGAAATCGTTGCTCCTTTCTGGGTTGATTACGGATATAACACTGAAGTTGGCGAAAACTTTTTTTCAAATCATAATCTTGTAATTCTTGATTGCGGAAAAGTTAAAATTGGAAATAATGTTTTTATCGCTCCAAACTGCGGAATTTACACAGTTGGCCACCCGATTGATGCAGAAAGGCGTAATTCTGGGCTTGAATATGCTTACCCAATTACAATTGGAAACGATGTTTGGATTGGCGCCGGCACTCAGATTCTTCCGGGGGTTACAATCGGAAATAATGTTGTGATTGGTTCTGGGAGCGTGGTTGTAAAAGATATTCCGGATAATTCAGTTGCAGTCGGAAATCCGTGTAAAGTAATTCGTGCAATCACAGACGAAGATAAAAATCGCATTTGGGACAGATAAATTTATAAAAAAATTCTTTAAATAGACTAAATTTTTCAAAAA
>CAVHIX010000141.1:0-5296 GCA_963636135.1 Anaerovoracaceae bacterium | reverse complement strand
ATTGAACATTTTACATCTTGTGCCTTAGTCGAAACATCAATTGAGGAGCCTGAAATATCCATAAATCGAAGATTGAAAACGCTTTCGTTTACCGCAACATAATAAGATTTATCATTTTTTTCACCAAATTCTGTATCAACTACGGTAATAACGATGTAATAATCTGCAAAATCTTCCGGAAGTTTATACGAAATTGAAGCACTCGTTTTTCCGGCCAAATCAGTAATATCTTTTGTATCAATTATAGAATCTTTATCTTCTGTATTTTCATCTTTATAACAAACAATTTTTACAGATTTAATTCCGTCATCGTCAGTTACGACAAAATTCATTGTATTATTCGATTTTTTACCAAAAAGATTTACACCAGAAGAAATATTATTCCATTTTCCATCTAATTCAGTTGAATCTTGGGCATTTGAACAATTAATTTGCGGCTGATCCGTACTTTGGTCGATTTTGTAAGTTTCATCTTTTAATGTAGTCTGATTTCCAGCCTGATCTTTTGCCGTAATCGTAATTACAATGTCGCAAACCCCATCATCACCGTCAATATTAAGTTCGCGGGTGTCAATAATTTGCGAAATAAATGTAGAATCAATCGGGTAATCTTTAGAAACTTTTTCATCTTTTCGGGAAACGGTCAAAGTTCCGCTTTCAAAATAAGATTCTGTAATATTTCCAGTTAAAGTAATTTTTCCGTTAATGAAATTTATATTTTCTTCAGTTTTTGCCACCGGAAGAACGGAATTTATTTTAATTTCAGGTTTTTGTAAATCAACTCTAAAACTCAAAGAATCAGTTCCGTACAAATCAGTTGAATCGTAACCTTTTAGCGTAACTTCATATTTGTAAATCGAATTTTCTTTTGGCGCACAAGTTTCGTAGCCTTTACCTTTTGTTAAATCGATTGTAAATTCTTCGCTTGCACTGTCAAAACTTCCGTCCAAAGCAGAAGCAGTTCCTGTAATTGTTCCGACATCAGTTTTTTGCAATTCATCTTTTACGGTTACAGAATATTCAATTTTTGAAATCGTAGATTCTTCAGAAGAAATTTTTCCCGTAATTTGAGGCAATTCGTTTGACAAAGATTCAGTTTGCGGAGAAGTAATGTCAAGCGTTGGAGCGAAACCTGCAGATTCACCAACAAACCCGAAAAATCCTTCGCTCAAGAATTCAACGCCGTCTTCATCGTTACCAACTGCACAGAAAATATATTGTTTTCCTTTTGTGATTACATCCGGGAGCGTAATTTCCTGAGTATAATTGCTTACAGAAGAAATTTCGCCTTCTTTTTGGTCAGTATTATCAAGCAAGATTCGAGTTTTACTCTGAGCGTCAATTAATTCATCAGTTGCGTTTTCACCCAGCGCCTCTTTTGCTTTTTCGCGTTCAGTTTCATAGTAAGAATTTGGCGTTAAATAGATTTTTTCAGCTTCTTCCTTGGAAACAGAATCGTAAGGCCCAAAAAGATAAACTTTAATCGTGTTAGTTTTAAAATTCGTTTGGTCAAGGCCGTAAGTTGCTTTTAATGTAACTTTTCCTTTTTTAGAAGCCTTATTTTTTGAAATCGAAAAAGAATCGTAATCGTATGCGTAACCAACAATCGAATATTTTGGATTTGCAACTTTATTCAAACTGAAACAAAGATTTTTTTCTTCAGTGTTTACAAGTTTTTCAAGTAATTGATTTTTATATTCTTTTATAACGCTTGAATCTGAATAAGTTCCGTTTAAAATTTTTTTAATGTCGCTTGCAGTGAATTCTTTTTCACTGTTTTTGCCCATAAATTCTTCATAAACATCAGCATTCAACATTAAAGCAGAAGTTTTGTTTCCAATATTTTTTTCTGCTTCGGAAACATTTTCAGGATTCTGGTAAGTTTTTGCAACATCGCTTACATAAATTTGACATTTGTAATTTTTATGCCCCTGAGAATCCCCATAAAGTTCGTTGTAACGGTCGTTTAAAGTATCCTCGCCAGAAGAAGCGTCTTTATTGTAACGAGCAAAAACAATTTCCGTTCCGCCAGCAACTTCAACATTCGATTCAGTCCAATCTGTAATGGGAACACCACTTTCGTCAAAGATTTTTACATCCATTGCGTTAATTTCGTGGTCATCTGCAATCGTTCCAGTAATTTTAAAAACTGAACCATACGAACTCGGATTTGATTCGCTTGTCGTTCCAGGATTTTTTATAATAAAAATTGGGGCACTATTGTCGATTTCAAAAGAGCGTTCAAAAGTGCTAGATTTTCGTTTTGCCTCATCAACGGCAACCGCTTCAATTATGTATTTTCCGTCTAACAAAGGATAAATTCCATCTTCATCAGGCTGATTTAATTTAATCTTCCATTCTTTTTCTGAAATTTCCGCTTCAAGATTTTCAAATTTATCGACTGTAACAAAATCCGTACTAGATTTTCCGTCTTTATCCGAAGTCGTAACGCTTTTTTTTACGGTAACATAAACAGTTTTTACCCCGCGATCGTCTTCACAGGAACCAGAAAGCACAAAATAATCCTTGATAACAGAACTTTCCGGCGGATAAGTAATTTTTACGGTAGGAGATTCAACATCAACGGCAGAACCCAAGCCGACTCCCACATCACAAGAAAGAGTAAACGCGATTATACAAAAACTTGCAACTACTCCAAAAATTGAAAAAACTTTCTTAACTTTCATAATAACTCCCAAAACAATACGGATTTAAAAAATCCAATTCTTAAAAAGCCACCACAATATATTGTAAATCAGATTTTTTTAAAGTAAACTTTTTTATTTAATTCTTTCAATTTCGGAAGGTTTTTAACGGATTTTTATAAATTTTTGATAGACAAGAGCAAAATAAAATTATTATAATGAAGAAAATTTACATTTAGTTAGGAATTTTATGAATCTTTTAAAAAAAATCTCAATTTCATTTTTTGCAATTTTAATTTCTTTTACAGTTTTTTCTTGCGCTAAAAAACAGATTTGCCAATATTGCCACAAAGAAACAAAAACTTTAACCACAAGCACATACAAAAGCGAAAAAATTAATCTTTGCCCGGAATGCGCTTCAATTTTTGAAAAAGCAAAACAAATCGTAGACTAAGAACAATAAGGCGTATCAATCTGAATTTTTGCAATATACGAAGAATCAAAATCTTTTACAATTTTGCAAAGTTCATTTTTTAATTCAGTTTCAGATTTTTTACACGAAAACGGGCGAACCGCGTCAAAAATTACATTTGTATGCGAAGGGCCCGGAACTAGTCTTAAATCGTGAATCGTAACATTTGGGTCGATTTTTTGGGCCTTTTCCAAAATAAAATTCTTTAATTCTTCTATTTTAACATTGTTTTTGTCGATTGGGTCCATATGAATCACACACGAACAATTAAACTTTTTTGAAATTTCAGATTCAAGATTGTCGATTTCGTCGTGGGCCTCAAAAATATTTTCATCCCCGGAAACTTCAGCGTGAAAACTAATCATAAATCGCCCCGGACCATAATCGTGAATCACGCAATCATGCATTCCACAGATTTTTTTATGAGACAAAACAACTTTTTCAACGCTCAAAACCAAATCTTTATCAATGCTAGTGCCAATCAAAGGATTTACAGTTTCTTTTACAGAATCAAGGCCACCTTTTATAATAAAAATTGAAACAAAAAGGCCCGCAATTCCGTCCAAAGAAAAATTCAAAGTCTTTCCGTAATGATTTAAAATCAGATTTACGATAACGCTCAGCAAAACCACGCTCGTTGAAATCGTGTCGTTTAAACTGTCTTTCGCGGTTGCCAAAAGTGTTACGCTGTTTATTTTTTTTGAAAAACTTTTATTGTAAAAAAACATATAAAATTTTACAAAAATCGAAATAACAAGAATGCCGATTGTTAAAAAATCAGTTTTTAAGGGAACAGGATTTTTTATCGCACTTACAGAAGATTTTAAAAGTTCGTACCCCATGATTAAAATCAAAAACGAAACAATTAGGCCCGCAACATATTCAAGGCGCCCATGCCCAAATGGGTGATCTTTATCCGGTTTTTTACTTGAAATTTTAAATCCCAAAATCGTAATTATCGAGCCCGACGCATCAGAAAGATTGTTAAACGCATCTGCAATTACGGCCACAGAAGATGAAAGAAGGCCCGCCAAAAGTTTTACAAGAAATAGAAAAACATTGAAAAAAATTCCAACGGTCCCAGTTAAAACGCCATATTTTTCGCGAACTTGAGGATTTGAAAAATCTTGACTATTTTTTATAAAAAACTTTGCTAAAAATTTAATCATTTTTTAAATAAATTTTTTGTTCAATAAAATCTTCTACAGAATCCGGAAGGCAGGCAAAAAAATCGTAACCTGTTTTTTCTTCAATATCGTCAACACAAGTTAAATAATCTTTCCAGGTGGAAGTTTTGTGCATTCCCATCTGATTCGGCATAAAAATTGAAATTACAGGAGTTTCTTTTGTAACCCGCGAATAATCGTTTTCGCCTTCATCCAAAACTAAAACAATTTTCCAGCAATGAGAAGGAACTAAAATCTTTTGCTCATCGAAACCTTTTTTTGCACTAATCTCAATATATTCCCAAGTTCCAGTTAAAGTCGTTCCACCCTTTCCATAAGGCCCTGCCACAATGTAAAGTTCTTTTCCGGAAAGCGTTAATTCCCGCTCAAAACTTTCAAATTCTTTCCAAATCTGACGATTTAAATCCGGACTTTGCGGAATCATATTTGTCATCAAAAAAGTATTTGAATTATCTTCCTGAGATTTTGTTCGGTCAGCACTCGGGCAAACATGACCACGGTCAAAATTATATTTTGTGTACTGATAATCGCTTTTTAAAACTTTATACCACCCCGAAGGAAGTTCTGTATCCGGGCGAAAATCGTCTCCGCGGGAAGCTTCGCCTAAATCCGCAGAACACAAATGCCAGGAAACCCAATTTGGAATCAAAGTCTGATTATTGTAACTTAAAACGAACTGCTCTTTTTGCATTAAATAATTTTGCGCATTTGAAAGGTCCGCCGTCGCATTCGAAGGATTTCCAAAATAAAAGTTAGAATTTTCGTTTTCTGAAGGAATCCATTGGCCATTCGATTTTGCACTAGAAGATTTTTCTTCAGTTTGAAAATCAGAAACTGTATTATTAATAGAAGAATCTTCATTTTTTTCAAGAGATTCGCTATTTTCTTTTACAGAATCATTATTTTTTTTACTTTGTTCAGTTTTATTTTCTGATTTTGAAGTGCCGTTTACTTTTAAAAAAACGCTTTCAATTGTTTTGTCAATTTTTTTT
>CAVHIX010000140.1:0-5305 GCA_963636135.1 Anaerovoracaceae bacterium | reverse complement strand
AAAGAGATTTATCGCTGAACTGAACTGAACTGAACTGAACTGAACTGAACTGAACAAGTGTGCCTTCTCCTTTTGTTTTGTCAAGATATTTTGTGCATATTTCTATGCAATTTACTTTTTTATCATAACAAGATTCTTAAAACTTTTAAAGATCAAAGGATAAAATGTGATTTTTTACTTAACTTCACTTGGAAAAATGTGATAAAATGCTTAAAATTAACTGGAAAAATGTGATAAAGGAAAAATCATGATTTTAAGACGAAAGATAGACAGTTTTTTACTCCAATGGAAACAAAATCCAGACCGCCTGCCACTTATAATAAAAGGGGCCCGACAGATTGGAAAGACATTTTCAATAGAAAAATTCGCCCAAAACTACAAATATTTTATAGAAATCAATTTTATAACGTCTCCGGAATACAAAACGATTTTTAGTGCGGGCTATTCTCCAGAAGCAATCATCAGGCAGATTACGCTTATAAATCCTAACTTAAGATTTGTACCGGGCGAAACGCTCATTCTTTTTGATGAAATTCAAGCCTACCCCGACTGCACTACAAGCCTTAAGTTTTTTAAACTTGATGGAAAATATGATGTAATTTGTTCAGGTTCACTTTTAGGCGTAAATTACAATCAGATTACTTCCGTAAGCGTGGGTTACAAACAGGATTACGAAATGCACTCGCTTGATTTTGAAGAATTTCTTTGGGCAAAAGGCTACAGCGACGAACAGATTGAAACAATTTTTGAACACATAAAAAATACTCAGCCTTTTAGCGAAACTGAATACAATGTCTGGCTTGAAAATTTTAGGGAATATATGACCTTGGGCGGAATGCCAAAAGTTGTACGGCTCTTTGTTGAACAAAAAAATTATTCAGGAACTCTTGCAGAACAAAAACAGATTTTAGCCGCCTACGAAGAAGACATCACAAAATATGTCCAGGGACTTGATAAAGCAAAAGTAAAAAATATTTACAATCACATTCCTGTCTTTTTGGCAAAAGAAAATAAACGCTTTCAAATTACAAAAGTAAGTGCGGGGGCAAGAAATCGCGAATATGTTGGCACGGTAGACTGGCTAAAGGACGCTGGAATTATAAATGTGTGCTACTGCCTTGAACAAGCCTCACTTCCTCTAAAAGGGAATTACAATCCGTCTGATTTTAAAATTTACTATAGGGACACAGGTCTTTTAATCGCAAGTCTTGACCAAGAATCGCAGGCGGATTTACGGCAGAATAAAAATTTTAATCTTTACAAAGGTGCAATTTACGAAAACATCGTTGCAGATATGCTAACTAAACAAGGCTACGACCTTTATTATTACAAAAACGAAAAATCTACAGTTGAAATGGATTTTTTTATCCGCGATGCTTCATTTTTAATTCCTGTAGAAGTAAAAGCAAATGATAACGCGACCGCTTCTTTAAAAAATCTGATTGAAAAAGAAAAATACCCAGACATAAAATACGGAATAAAACTCTGCAATAAAAACATTGGCTTTAACGGAAAGTTTTACACATTCCCATATTTCTGCGGATTTTTGCTGAAAAGATACATTTTTGAAACGAAGATTTAGGGGACTAAGTCATATTGTATAAAAAAACCGCCCACCCTTCAAAAACGAAAGGCGGGCGGTTGGTGTTAGTAAGACTTATCAAATCATTGCAAAGGCGTTAAATGATTATATGCTCTGCAACAGCTTCAAAGGATTTGTTGAAATTTTTGCACAATTCATCAGTGTCTTTTTCGATATTTCTTAAGCGGACTGTAACATTCAGTTTTTTTAAGAATTTATCATCACTAAGATTACAAAGTCCTTTTAAAACTTCAATTCTGTTGACTGTGAAAATTACTCTGTAAAGAAGGGGACGGCCTGGTTTGTCATCCTCATCTTCGTTTTCGACCGTGCTTTGTTCCTGAATGCTTTTAAATTCATCTTTAAAATCACCTAAGGTTGCTACAATTGCCTTACCATATTCATTTTTTAAAAGAGGTACAATTTGTTTTATGCTTTCAAGTGGATTTTCATTCAAACCGCTGTCAAAATTGATAGTTTCTAAAATTTTCTTGTTGTAAAGGACCTCAGAATAGTAATTTCTAAAAAGCAATTCATGCAAGTATTTTTCTTCACTTTTCTTTGTTGTATTTGAAGAAACCAAATTTTTTAAGTTTCCTAATAATTCAACTGTTGTTGCAATTTCTGTTAACATATAAAACTCCTTATATTTTTTTTTACAGCAGCAAAAATGCTGCCGTAGTGTTTAATTAGAATTAATGGACTACTAACACTTTGACGGAAGTTCTTCCTTTCCTAGAATTTCATTTAAATCATAATATATAGTTGCAGATGAATTCTGTACTTCTGTGTATTTTACCTTATCAAACTGAACTTCATTTTCTAAGACATACATCTGCTGAAAAGCTTTTTCGTTGTTTTCATCTCCACTTTCCTTTACTGCCTTTAAATCTGAGTCGCTGTCTACCCAGGCTTTAAAAGCACTTAATGCTACAATATCATCAAACAAAACTGCTTCAGGATTAATTACAGAAACTTTATTGTAAAATTTTCTAATCCGCCAGAGTGATGAAAAAATTCCTTTTCCCTGTAATTTTTCATTTTCAGAAATTCCAGAACGAATGTTTTCCAGATAATTCTTATTTGTGTTAAAAGAAAAACGTGGCAAAAAATAAGCTGCCCTTTTTTCCGTTTTGTCGTACTGCCAGCAATAAATGCCCAAAGTTTGAACTCTTTCGTAAGTTTTTCCAACAGGTTTTGAAACAATGTCTACATATTCAATTTTATTCATGATTTTATACCTCTTATATTTTTTTACAGCAGCAAAAAATGCTGCCGTAGTGTTTAATTAAAATTCGTGAACTACTAACACAGAATTGGTGTTGAAATCGTCCTTGGTGTAGCTGTCTTCGGGGTTGCCGTAGCCATAGGAGAAACTCATGGAGTACGCGCAACTATAGGCGTTAGGACTCTGAGAACTGCTCCAATAAGAACTCATACTAATAGTAAAGCCACCCACTTTATCAAGACTTGTCTGCAGGGTTGTTCTATTCTTATAACAAATTCTGTACAGTTCTGAAATTGAAGGAATGTACCATCCGCTTGCAAGGTCGCCTGTATACCTCTGATTTGTGCCGTAATTTGCAGCAAAGTTAAATGCAGGGTAATTTGTTGCAGCATTTGCGCTACCTTCCGGGTCTACAGAACAGATATATTCCCAGTTGTCGCTGCCGTCTAAGTCGCCGGTAAATGTATAACTTCCGTTACATTTTGCAATTATATCTGTAAAACTTGTGTTATAACCGGTTGTACTAGATTTTGCCCACTTATACGAACCACTAGATTTTTTTAGGCCAAGTCCAATTGCTGCACCGTTTACGTTAATAAAGCCTGCAACTACTGCAACTGGAACTTTATCACCGGATGTTTCAAAAGTTGTAGTACTTACATCTGCTACAGCAACTTTACTTCCATCTTTTAAGATAACATCGCCTAAAGCATAAGAACTGTAATCTTTTACTGTAAATGTACCGGTCGTGGTATTGCTTCCACTTGTAATCTTTACATCATAAGATGTTGCATTTTTAGGAATAGTAAGAGTTACTGTAAGTTTTGAATCGCTCACGATTGTAATTACAGAATCAGCGATAATAGAAGATGTATCACAAGTTACGCTAAAGTCGCTTTCACTTACATCTGGGGCCTTAAAGTTTTTACCAATAACTGTTGCAGTTAAAGTATTGTCAAATGCTGAAATTCCAGCCTTTGGAATATTAAAACTTGTAAATGCTGGTACTCCGTAAACCTGAAGGCTTGCTGTCTTGCTCTGTGCAACATTTGCAAACAAAACTTTTACTGTGTAAGTGTCATCTACAGTTGGAACAGAAAGTTCTACATCAAAACTTGTCGTACTCTGTGTAAATTCTGTTGTGTCTACTGTTACGCTGTCGCCGTATTTTGCGCCTGTGCTGTCGTAAAGAGCAAGGGCGATTGTTCCGGCTAGATCAAAGTTTGTTCCTTTTACTGTTGCCGTTGTTTTTGTGTCTCTTGTTACATCATTTACAGAAATCTGTGTTGTGGTAAGCGTTACACTTGATACTTTTGCAACATCAGAAATGTTGAAAGTCGTTGTGTGTTCTTTATCTGTGCTTCCGCAAACTTTTGCACGCACTGTGTAATTTGTTCCGGCAGTTGAAACACTGCTTAAGGTTGGAAGAGTCAAAGTTGCAGTTGCCTTGTTGTTTTCAGCGTCAATAACTGCATCAAAACTTGTTACTCTGTTGCTTGAATCAACAATCTGTACATAAAAACTTGTATCAGTCTGGCTACTAATCAAATCAAAATTAGAACCGTAAACTGTTGCTGTAAATGTAGTTCCTGCTTTTTTATATGTAAAGTGATTTCTTTCAAGTTCAATCTTGCTTACAAGTGGAGCAGCTTTTGGAGTTACGCTTGTAGTTGCTTCACTTCCTGGGTTACCTGCCTTGTCTACGGCTTTTACTGTGAATGCGTACACTTCTGCCGTGTCGCCAACTTCTACATCGCTTACCGTATAAGACTTTTCCGTAACTTTTTCATCTGTTTTTACGACTGTTCCAGCTTTTGTGTAACTTACAAGATAGTAATCAACATCGCTGTCGGTTGTGTTCCATGTTACAGTGATTGTTTTTTTGCCGTAATCATAACTTGCAGCAAGATTTGTTGGAGCGTTTGGCGCTGTTTTATCTATATTGCTTACAGTGATGTAAGAAAGTTCGCGGCGACCATCGTAGTCAACTGCGGCAACTGTGTAAGTTCCGTTTTTTGTTGCGGTAAATGAGGCACTAGTTGTAATTTCCGTTCCCTTAAGAACATCGTCAACGCTCGTTTTAATTGCGTTTACATAGTAAATTTTACTTACAGCACTTGAGCTTTCTGCCTTTACAGTGACCGTTACATCCTGATTTGTAATTTCTGTTGTAGAAGGCGTTAAAGTGATTTTTAATTCGCTCGACTGACTTAAAGACATTGTTTCGGTCTTTGAATTTCCGCTACTTTTGTTGCCGTTCGTATCCATTGTTTTTACAGTGAAAGTGTAACTTGTTCCAGCTGTCAAATCTGTAATCACAACGCCACCGTTACCAGGAGCCACGAAAAGACTTCCTTTAGCCATCGTCGAAATTACAGCACGACTTTCTGAATTTTCCGCATAAGTTACTTCCATACCAAAAAGGTCTGCGTCTGCAGGATCTGTCCAACTAAGAACAGCATTAACTTTTCCGTTTGTACCGTTTACACAAGAAA
>CAVHIX010000139.1:0-5327 GCA_963636135.1 Anaerovoracaceae bacterium | reverse complement strand
GTATGAAAAAGCAAAATCTTATCTTTCAAAAAATAAAAAACAAACGCTGAATAAGTGGTTTTATTCGACTGCGGCGGATTTGCTTTCGTGTCATTTGAATTTTGCATCGGTTTCAACAATTTTGAGTGACGGGTTAAATGTAAAAAAATATTACGAAAAGGCCCTTTTGCAGGATGAAAATCTTTCGTATGCGCTTACAAATCTTGGGCAATGGTATTATTTTTCTCCGGGAATTGGCGGTGGAAGCAAAACTGAAGCGTTAAAATGTTTTGAAAAAGCGTTAAAAGTTTGCAAAACTGGTGCTGAAACTTATTTTGCAAAAATATTTCTTTCACAGATTTTGTTTGATAAATCTGAAACTAAAGAGAGGGCAATTTCTTTATTAAACGAAGCCGATTCTTTTGTGCCGGGCGGAAGTTATATTTCAAAAATTAAAAAAATTAATTCTGCGGGATATTCTCTTTTAAAATATAATGCAAAACGAATGACAATGAATGATATTGAAAAGATTCTTTCTAAAAAATAAAGAAATTCGTTGAAAATGTTGACTTTTTATGCGGTATTTTTCATAATTTAACTTCTATATGACAAATGTTGAAATTGTATTTAAATGGTATGTATTTTTTGCGGTTTTTTCATTAATCGTTTATATTCCGCGAATTTTTTATTGGCTTAGTGGTTTTAAAAAACAAAAAAAACTTCATAATTCTAAAAAAAATAGATTTGCCATTTTAGTTCCTGCCCGAAATGAAAGTGCCGGCATAAAATTCTTACTTGAAAGTTTAAAAAATCAGACTTATGAACATAAATATTTTGACACTTTTATAATTGTAAATGACGAAAATGACCCGACTTGTCAGATTGCAAAAAATTACGAATATACAAAAGTTCAGGTTGTAAAAAATCAGACTTGTAAGGGCGAAGCATTAGACGGTTCTTTAAAAGAGATTTTAAGCGATTCTGAAAAAAAAGATTATGCAGCGTATATAATAGTTGACGGCGACAATATTGTGGATTCTCATTTTGTGGAAGAAATGAATAATTCCCTTTTGCTTGATAAACAAATTGTTCTTGGAAAACGCGAAATTAAAAATTATCTTTTTGATAAAAAAATGCGTTCCCTTGCGACAAATTGCAGTTCAATGATTTACACTTTTATCGATAAACTTGGAAATTCTTACAGAAGTAAAAATGAAATTCCGTGTACGATGTGCGGAACTGGCGTTATGATTCGTCGCGATGTGATTGAACAGTTGGGTGGCTGGCCGTATAGAAGTTACACTGAAGATTTGGAAATGACTATAAATTGTATTTTAAACGATTGGTCAACTTATTTTTACGAACATGCGATTACTTATACAGAAGAGCCTTTAAGTCATTCGATGGCAAATGAACGCCGAAAAAGATGGGTTTTAGGCTATATGCAGATTATGTTTAAATATCGTCCAAAGATTGTAAAACAAACTTATGCCCCAATTTTTGATAATTCTCTTGATTTTTCAGAAAGATTAAAAGAAATTAAGAGTGAAAATTTTGATTATCTTTATTCTCTTTCGCCATTTATTCTTTATATGGTTGATACGGTTTTGGCATTTTTGATTTTTGCAAATGCTTTCGTTTATAAATATGTTGTAAAAGGCGTTTTGAGTTTTGTTCCGTTAAAATATGCGTTTTTTGTTTTGGCGGTGGCATATTTTGTTCTTGTTTTTTATACAGCGGTTGGATTTTTAGTTGATCGAAAAGCGTTTAAAATTTCTTTTTTTGAAAAAATTAAAGTTTTGTTCTTTAATCCGATTTTTATGAGCGAATGGGCAATTTTTTATGTTTCAGCATTTTTAAAATTGATTAAAAATCCGAATGTAAACCCGAAAGATGCCTGGAAACCAATCGTTCGAATTGAAAATTCATCTTCTGACTAATCGAGGAAAAAATGGATATTGCTGGTGCAAGTAAAGAAACTCAAAATGAAATTCAAAAGCGGATTGCGGAATTAGAAGCCAAAGGTGAATTTGACACAAATGTTCAGCCGGTAGATTTTTCAAAAATGATTCCCGTAACGGAAGATTTTGTTTTTTTGCCGAAAAATCCGTTTTTTTTAATTTGGCGTGCGATTGTCCGATTTTTAGCGTCTTTATTTGGGCCTTTAGCAACATACATTGTGATGGGCGGTCGTGTAAAAGGCAGAAAAAATCTTCGTGGAATAAAAGGTTTTGTGGCGCCGTGTAATCATGTCCATTCCCTTGATAATATGCTTGTTCGCCAGGCAGTTTTTGGGCACACGCTTTATATTACGGTTGCAGAATTCAATAATATGAAAGGATTTTTGGGAAGTTTTATTCGTGCCGCCGGAACTTTGCCTTTTAGTTCTAATGTTCGGGCCATTGTAAATTTGCAAAAAGCGCTTTCTCATTTGTTAAAAAAAGGGTGTGCAATTTTGGGCTACCCTGAACAGGCCTTGTGGTACAGATACGAAAAACCGCGCCCTCTTCACGATGGAATGTTTAATATTGCCGCTAGAAATAAAGTTCCTGTTGTGCCGATGTTTATAACTTTTTCTGAACCGTCAAAATTCAGGCGGATTTTTAGTAAGAAAAAATGTGCAACGCTTAATATTTTAAAACCGATTTTTTATGACGATTCTCTTTCTAAAAAAGAAAATATTCAAAATATGATGGAAAAATGTTCTTTTGAATGGCAAGAATGTTACAAATCCGTTTACAAAAATTTTTAATCAAAAAAAAGTTTAAAGTCCTTATAGAAAAATGCCGAAATTTGTGCTATCGTGGTGTATCCACTTGCGGAGTTTTCTATGGAAAAAAATCAATTTTACAGTTTATTAAAAGCCGTTCCAAAAGCAGAAATTCATTTGCATATTGAAGCAGTTCCTTCAATTTCTTCAATTCAGAAACTTTATAAAAAGTATAATTCGTGCGAAATGTCTGAAGCTGAAATTACGGAACTTTTTTCTTACAATGATTTAAACGGATTTATTCAGGCGTTCTTGAAAATTCAGTCTTTGTACAAAAATGTCGAAGATTTTAATTTTATTTTTGACGATTTAGAAACTTATCTTTCTGAAAATAATATTGTTTACACTGAAGCGTTTTTTGCCCCAACTGCGTTCTTAAAAAATGGATTCGATTATTCTCAAATGGTAAAAATTTTTGATGAACGAATTGCGCAGATTAAAAAAGATAAAGGAATTACAATCAAGCTTTTAATGGATGTAAGCCGAACTTTTGGTGCGGAAAATGCAATGAAAAATCTTAATCTTTTAAAAGAATTTCCTAGTAAAAATATAATCGGAATCGGGCTTGGTGGCGCAGAAATTAAAGGACCTGCAAAAGAATATAAAGATGTTTTTGAACAGGCAATAAAAGACGGATTTAAAGTTGTGGCACACGCTGGCGAAGATGTTGGCCCTGAATCAATTTGGGATGCGATAAATTATTTGCATTCAGAACGAATTGGTCACGGAATTACTGCAATTCAAGATGAAAAATTAATGGATTTCTTAAAAGAAAAACAGCTTCCACTTGAAGTTTGCCCGACAAGTAATGTTTTCACAAAAAAATTCGTTTCTTCAATTTCTGTACATCCGATTAAAAAATTCTTTGAAAAAGGGCTTTTTGTAACTGTAAATACAGACGATCCTGTTTTCTTTAAAACAACTTTAATAGAAGAATTTTATAAACTTTATTCGGAATGCGATTTTTCAATGGAAGATATTAAAAAATTAATTATAAATGGTTTTAAAGCTTTATTTCTTTCTGAAGGAGAAAAACAAAAGTTTATAGAACAAGTAGAAAAAACTTGGAAATAGGGTGGTTTTATGAAACAAACTGGTGCACAAATTATTGTAAAATTGCTTGAAATGCATGGTGTAAAAATGGTGGCAGGCATTCCTGGAGGTTCGATTTTGCCACTTTATGATGAACTCGTGAAAAGTTCCGTCCGCCATGTGCTTGTGCGCCAAGAGCAAGCCGCTGGTTTTATCGCTCAGGGAATGACTCGTTCAACTGGAATCCCTGCTGTTTGTATGGCAACTAGTGGGCCTGGAGCAATGAATCTTTTAACTGCGATTGCTGATGCAAGATGTGATTCAGTTCCGATTATTGCAATTACAGGGCAAGTAAATACATCTTTGATTGGAACAGACGCTTTTCAGGAAGCTGATACTTTTGGACTTTCTTTTCCGATTACGAAACATTCAATTTTTATAAAATCTGCAAAAGAACTTTTAACTGCAATTCCAGAGGCATTTGCGATTGCGGTAAATGGGCGTCCGGGGCCAGTTTTGCTTGATATTCCGCGAAATGTTCAGCTTGAAGAATGTGAATTTGATTCCTGGCCAGAATTAAGTGATTTTTCTCATAAAGTTGTTCGGTATCAAACAACTGAAGAAAAAGTTTTTGAACTTTCTGAAAAAATTGCAGAATTAATGAAAAATGCTGAAAAACCAGTTTTATATTTGGGTGGCGGTTGTAATTCCGTAGAAGCGGCAGAAAAAATCCGTGAATTCTGTAAAAATTATAAATGTCCGGTTGTAAGTTCACTTATGGGGCTTGGTGTAATTCCAACTACTGATGAAATTTTTGCCGGAATGGTTGGAATGCATGGAACTTACGCTGCAAATCTTGCAATGAATGAAAGTGATTTAGTTTTTGCTTTTGGGGTTAGATTTGATGATAGGGCAACGGGATTGATTTCAAAATTTTGTCCGAATGCAAAAATAGTTCATATTGATGTTGATGCTGCAGAAATTGACAAAATTTTACCTGCAACATATTCAATTATTGGAAAAATTCAGGAAATTCTACCAAAGATTTTAAAATCTTATAATGAAAAAGAAATTTTATCTGAAAAAAATGAAAGTCGTAAATCTTGGCTGGTAAAAATTCAGAATACAAAAAAAGAAACTTATACAAAAATCTGCGGAAAGCCTAAAGAATCCGAAAAAAATGAAAATTTTAAAGGAAGTGTAAATCCGCGGGAATTTATAGAAAATGTTCCAGTTTTGGCAAAAAAGGCAGGCCTTTCTGAAAATCAAATTTTGGTTACGACAGATGTTGGTCAGCATCAGATGTGGGCGGCGCAATATTACCCGATTAAAGAGCCTCGAACTTTTTTAACTTCAGGTTCGCTTGGAACGATGGGGTTTGGACTTCCGGCGGCGTTGGGGGCTGCATTTGCAAATCCTGATAAAAAAATCGTTTGTTTTAGCGGCGATGGTTCGATTATGATGAACATTCAGGAATTGGCAACGCTTTCAGAAAATAATTTGAATGTTACGGTGATTGTTTTTGAAAATGGCACTCTTGGAATGG
>CAVHIX010000138.1:0-5337 GCA_963636135.1 Anaerovoracaceae bacterium | reverse complement strand
GAATTCGAATAATTTGTACTTTTTTGGAAGATGTTACAATCGTAAAAGAGCAGATTCAGAAAAATTTTGATGTAAAAGAAATTGAAATAAAAGGTGAATCTCAAAGTTTTAAGGAATTTGGTTATGAATCGGTGCATGTTTTGATTTCTGTACCAAAAGATTGTCTTCCTGAACAAAAAATGTTTGACGAAAATGGAAAGGAATTGATAATCCCTCAAAATCTTGTTTGTGAAATTCAAATTCGTACGATTTTACAGGATGCTTGGGCTGAAGTTGAGCACGAATTGATTTATAAATCGGAATTTACGCCTTTCGATATGCCTTTAAAACGAAAACTTGCAAGTATGAATGCATCACTGAGCCTTGCGGACATAATTTTTCAGGAAATTCGTGATTATCAGAAAAAACTTCAAACTGAAATGAATGAACGGCACAGAAGTTTCTATGAAAAAGCCGATGAACTTACAAATGAAAATGTTTCAGTTCAGCCTGAAAAAGAAAATAAAATTCCTCGGTTAAATCAGTTTATACGGGGTACAATTGATGATATGCTTTTAGAGGCAATTCGCTGTCATAATAAAGGGGATCTTGACAGGGCGATTTACATTTATTCTCAGATTGTAGAGGCAAAACCGGCTCCAAATAATGTTGTTCTTTCTGTAATTTATAAGCATCGGGGAATGGCATATTTTACAAAAAATGATTACGAAAACGCCTTACAGGATTTTAAAACTTCTTGTGATTTAGATCCAAAAAATTTCAGGTCGTTTTATTATCAGGGGATTGTTTATAGCATTCAGAAAAAATACGATAAAGCTGTTGAACAATTTTCGATTTCTCTTGAAATTAATGAATATCAATCTCATGCATATTTGCGCCGGGCGAGTGCATATTACGAATTGGCCCAATATGAAGATGCAATGAGCGATTTAGAAAATGCCAGAAAATTAGGTCTTGCTGAAGAAGAATTAAAAAGTCTTCATGCAAAATTGATTGAAAAATTCGATATGAAAGTTTAAAAAAAATTAAAAATTTAAATATTTTCTATTGACATTTTTTTTATAAAATATTATATTAAGAACATCAGCAAATAACTGATATGTCTCCTTCGTCTAGTGGTTAGGACATCGGGTTTTCATCCCGACAACAGCAGTTCAATTCTGCTAGGAGATGTTACCTCTGTTCAAAACAGAGGTTTTTTTTTGTCTTTTTAATTTTCAGGATTATATGAGTTCAAATATTTCTTCACTTTTATCGCAATCAGTAATAAATGTTATAAAAAATGAAATTCAAAAAGCGGGCGGAAATGAAGTTTTTTTTACTGGAGAAATAAATTCAAATGGTGAAGTGATTTCTGTGACGGTTGGTTCCCGTGGAAATCTTCATAGTGTCCCTGTAAATCCGGATGTAAAAAGAAAGGGGAGCGTTTTAATTCATAATCATCCTGGGGGAAATCTAACTCCTTCTAATGCGGATTTGAATGTCGCTTCAATTTCGGCGGAAAATGCTCAAGGATTTTATATTATTGATAACGATGTAAAAAATATTTATGTTGTGGTTGAGCCGGTTCTTCCAAAATCGTACAAAATGCTTGATGAAGATGAATGTGGGGCCTTTATTTCGGAAGGTGGGGCCCTTTCTAAAATCAGTGAGAATTTTGAAGAGCGAAAATCGCAAATTGAACTTTTGAAAAAAATTGCGTATTCGTTTAATAATAATAAAATCGGTGTTTTTGAGGCGGGAACTGGCGTTGGAAAATCTTTTGCATATTTAATTCCTTCTATAATTTGGTCGCTTGAAAATAATGAAAAAATCGTAATTTCAACGGGAACGATAAATCTTCAGCAGCAACTTTGTCAGAAAGATATTCCGCTAGCGATAAAAATTGTTGGAAAGCAGGTAAAATTTTTGTTGATGAAGGGAAGGCAAAATTATATTTGTAAACGACGCCTTACTGATGTTCAAAATTCAAAAGAATTGTTCGATGATAATGAGATTTTAGATAAAATTGTTGAATGGGAAAAAACTTCTGAAACTGGAAGTAAAAGTGAACTTACTTTTTTACCGCCTGAATCTTTGTGGACTAAAATTAATTCTGAAAGTGATGCGTGTATGGGAATGAGATGTCCTTTTCATAGTTCGTGTTTTGTGATGAAAGTTCGAAAAGAAGCGGCAAGTGCAAATATTCTGGTTGTAAATCATCATCTTTTGTTTGCGGATATTGAGTCGCGCCTTAGCGGAATTGGTTTTGACGATACTTCAGTTTTGCCTCCGTATAAACGAATTATTTTTGATGAAGCGCATGGAATTGAAACGGCAGCAACGAGTTTTTTCAGTGAAAGTTTTAATCGTTTTAAAATTACAAAACCGTTAAATCTTTTGTACAGAAAAAAGAAAAATACTCAGCTGGGATTTTTGTTTACGATTTCAATTTTGAGTTCAAATGAAGAAAAAGCTTTTGACGCGTATGAAATGGTTTCAAAAATCAAAAATGATTTAACAAGTCTTGAAACTCTTTCGTTTGATTTGCTACAGGATCAGAATAATATTTGGTTGAATAATTTGACCGCTAGAAGTTTTGCCCCAGTTTTGTCGATGTGTCAGACGCTTTCAAAGGATATTGGCGCTTTTACTTCTCTTGTGACTGAAGTTATGGATGGCGTAAATGATGATGATAAAGAAGTTCCGGCATTTTGGGAAACTAAAGTTTTAAATCGTCGGCTTTCTGATTTTTCTGTAATTTTACAGGATTTTTCGCAATGGGAAGAAAAAAGTCAAAATGTTTTCTGGATTCAAAAAAAGGCTCTTCCTCATGAACTGATAAAAGAAAATTCGCTTCCATTTTATATAAATTTTACGGAAACACCGCTTGATATTGCGCCTTTAATGCAGCAGGGCGTTTTTGAACCGATGCAAAGTGTAATTTGTACTTCGGCAACTCTAAAAACTGGGCGGGATTTTAACTATTGGCTCAGAAGAAATGGCGTTTCGTTTGTTGAAAAAAATAAAATTTTAAAAGAAGAATTTTTATCCCCATTTCCGTATAAAGAAAATATGATTTTTGCGGTTCCAAAGGATATTCCTTTCCCTGATGACAGCGAATTTCAGACTTATTTGGAAAAGACCCTTTCTAAACTGATTTTAAATGCAAAAGGAAGAACTTTAGTTTTGTTCACTTCTTATGAATCGTTAAAACTTTCTTACAATCAGGTTTTTAGAACAATTTCTTTATCGGGAATAAAACTTTTGAGACAGGGAACGGATGACAATTCTCGTTTGTTAGAAAATTTTAAAAAAGATGTTTCGAGCGTTTTATTTGCAACAGATTCTTTTTGGCAAGGCGTTGATGTTCCGGGCTCTTCGCTTTCTCAAGTGATTATCGTGAAATTGCCGTTTACAGTCCCAAATGATCCAGTTTTTAAGGCTCGTTCAGAAGATATAAAAAAACGCGGTGGAAATTCGTTTATGGAATTGAGCGTTCCGGATGCGATTATAAAATTTCGTCAGGGAGTGGGGCGATTAATTCGAAAAGGTACAGATAAAGGCGTCGTAATTGTTTTAGATAGAAGACTTTACGAAAAACAATATGGTTCGTTATTTTTGGCAAATATTCCAGATTGTAAAAAATATTATATAGAACTTTCAAAGATTTTAAATTTGGTCGACGAGTTTATTAATTGACATATTGATTTTTTGAATATAAAATTAAATGAATTTAGTTTTTATTTTGAAATTTTGGAGCTGAAATGTCTAGTGTTGTAACTTTTATCTGCTTGTTTGGAATGTTAATTTTGCCTTCTTTTTTCAATATTTTGGCGTATCCAGTTTCGCATTCATTGAGTTTAAAAATTTCAAATTATATTGTAAAAGTTTTGGCGCCTAGACTTTTTGCAGTTTTAGATTGTTATAAGAATTTTCATTTTTTCGGCTATAAAGATTTAAAAGATTCACTTCCTGAACAGTTTATAATCGTTTCAAATCATCAGAGTTTAATTGATATTCCTTGTTATATGAATTTTTTGCGTGATAAAGAATTGCGTTTTGTTGCAAAAGATAATCTTTCTCGTCATATTCCGCTTGTTTCAGAAATGCTTAGAACTCAGCAGCACTGTATGGTTCCGCGAAGGGGAAGCCCGATGGTTGCAATGAAAACTGTTGAAGTTTTTGGAAAACGCGTATTGCAGAATAAATGGATTCCTGTGATTTTTCCGGAAGGAACTCGAACGCGCGATGGAAATGTTGGAAAATTTTATTCAGCAGGATTTAGAAAATTGTGTGAAACAACAAATCTGCCGGTTGTGGTTTGTGCGTTAGAAGGTGGATACAATATTCGAGAAATCCGAACAATTATGACAAATTTAAAAAATGGTTCATATCGTGTAAAAATTTTAAAAATTTACGATGCTCCACAAACAAAAGAAGAACAGGCTAAAATTCTTGAAGAAGGAAGAGAATTAATTCAGCAGCAGTTGGATTCCTGGCGCCTTTTACCAGTTGATAAAGAATAAATCACTTTAAAAAAAATAAAACCTGATACTCAAGATCAGGTTCAAAGAATTATATTTTACCTTTGATTATTTGAAATCTTTAGGACGTCTTTCAATGCGTTTGCATTTTGAGCATTCAGCAATGTTTTTAATTTTTCCATTTTCAAACATTGTTTTCATTACGATTTCGCCACCGCAAGGACATAAGAATTTTTGTGTTGCAACTGCAGTACGAGAGTTTTTACTAGCTCCGGCCATGGTCTTCCTCCATAAGAAATTAATACGTATTGTTACTATTTTAATGATTGTTTTTGATTAAGTCAATTGAAATATTCAAAAAAAATCTGTGTTTTATCTATTGACACTAAAATTGTGGTTTGTTAAAATTATTCAAGTTAACTTAATTTGGGGGTTCCCTTTGGCACGCAAACAATCATCTGCAGAAAAAGCGTTTAAACAGAGTGAAGTAAGAAGACTTCATAACAAGGCAATTAAAAGCTCTTGTAAAACATATGCAAGACAGTTTGTAGAAGCTGTTCATGCAAAAGACAAGGCTCTTGCTGAAGAAAAACTTAAGGTTCTTGTTAGCAACCTTGACAGTGCAAGAAGCAAAGGTGTTCTTACACGAAACGCTGTATCTCGCAAGAAGTCAAGAATGATGAAACTTTTCAATGTTTCATTTGCTGCTTCTGCTAACTAATTTTATATTAGTTTTGAGTTCTGGTTATCCAGATTATGGGTTGTCTTTAGAAAAGAAGTTTAGACAGCCCTTTATTTTTTTAAATTGCAAGGGGAGTGTAATAAAAACTTTGCCTAAAATAGCGTCAAAGTTTTTATTCACAAGTTTGCG
>CAVHIX010000137.1:0-5343 GCA_963636135.1 Anaerovoracaceae bacterium | reverse complement strand
ATATAATCTTTCGCTTTATACAGATTTAACTGATTTTGAATTTAAAGATTCTTCAATCGGCTTCTGGGTTGGTGAAAATTATCAGATTAATCTTAGTCCGGTTCCGTCTGACTCATATTTGGGAACGCCAGTTTATTCAAGTGATAACGAAAAAATTACAGTTAGTGATGATGGTGTAATTACGGCAACAGAAGAATGCCAGGGAACTGTAACGGTAACTTGCGGTTCAATTTCGCATACAATTGCTGTAAATATTTACACAGAGGGAACGGAACTTAGTGGTGTTCTTTCCGGTGATAATTTGACTTGGACAAAGGAAAATTCTCCATATAAAGTTACAGGCAATATTCTTGTAGAAGATGGTTGTGAGCTTGTAATTGAGCCTGGCACAAAAGTTTATTTTACTGGCAATTACTACATTAAAATGAACGGTTCAATTAATGCTGTTGGTACAAGTGATGAGCCTATTTTGTTTACAAAATCTGCAAGTTATACAGGAACTTGGGCCGGAATCCGTATTGGCGGCGGTTCAATGACTGCAAATGATTACACTTATGTTTCTGGCAACATTATTAAATATGCTGATTTTAGTTATGCTTCTACGCCTTTGACTTTGAGTAATTCTACTTATGTTGACCATTGTAAATTTATGGATTGTTCAAATTCTGTTTCTGTTGGCAGTTTTTCTGTGATTATAAGCAGCATTTTGGAACAGGGAGTGAAATGTTATGGTTCTGGAGATTGGCAAAGTGTTTACATTATAAATAATTACATAAAAAAGAATTTTTATTTGCAGTATTCATATGTAACAGCAAAAAATAATACTATTGAAGATGCCTATATTTATTTATGTTATTACACGATTTCTCTTACAAATAACAGATTTATAGGTGGTTCTTGGACTTTAGATGGTCGTTTGAATAACTATAAAATAAATAACAACAATTTTGAAAATTATTCCGGGATTATTTTAAGTGTTACTGAAAGCCATGATTCTTATGCGTCTGTAGATTTTACCGGCAATTACTGGGGCGAAAAACAAACCGCAGAACTCACAGCAAATGAAACTTCCGGCGAAAAGAATTTAAGCTTTATTTCTGATTACCGTGACAATTTTGAATACACCGAAGTTGATTATTCAGGTTGGTTAAAAGAACCGGTAGAAAATGCTGGCTATCTTGGCGATAATTTTGAATATTAATAAAACCGCCGAAATCGATTTAGGCGAAATTGATTTCGGTGAATTTTTTTATTCCAGTTCAAATGCCCCTGTGTACAACTGATAATATGAGCCTTTTTTGTCAATCAATTCCTGGTGGCTTCCTTCTTCGATTATTTTTCCGTGGTCTAAAACTATGATTTTGTCGGAATTTCGGACTGTAGAAAGTCGGTGTGCGATTACAAAAACGGTTCTGCCTTTCATAAGGTTATCCATTCCGGCTTGAACAATTGCTTCGGTTCGGGTATCAATTGAAGAAGTAGCTTCGTCCAAAATCATTACAGGTGGATTTGCGACTGCGGCTCGTGCAATTGAAAGAAGCTGCCTTTGCCCTTGCGAAAGATTTGCTCCGTTTCCGCTAAGCATTGTGTTGTAACCTTCTGGCAGACGGGAAATAAAACTATCAGCATTGGCAAGTTTTGCGGCGGCAATACATTCTTCGTCTGTTGCGTCAAGGCGTCCGTAGCGAATATTATCCATTACACTTCCTGTAAAAAGATTTACATCCTGCAAAACGATTCCAAGTGAACGGCGTAAATCCGATTTATGAATCTTATTTATATTGATGTTGTCGTAGCGGATTTTTCCGTCCTGAATGTCGTAAAATCGGTTTATAAGATTTGTGATTGTGGTTTTTCCGGCACCAGTTGCTCCAACAAATGCGATTTTCTGGCCTGGTTTTGCATGGAGCGTTACATCGTGTAAAACAGTTTTTTCTGGAACGTAGCCAAAATCAACATGATCTAAAACGACATCGCCAGTTAATTTTGTGTAAGTAACTGTTCCGTCTGCTGAATGTGGGTGTTTCCAAGCCCAAAGACCTGTAATTTTTTCTGATTCTTCAATTTCGCCTTTTTCGTTCATTTTTGCGTTTACAAGTTTTACATAACCGTTATCGATTTCTGGTTCTTGATCCAAAAGTTCAAAAACGCGTTTTGCTCCGGCACCTGCCATTGCGATTGTTCCAACCTGCATTGAAAGTTGATTTACGGTTTGTGAAACCTGACGCGACATTCCCAAAAATGAAATTATAATTCCAGTTGAAAGGGCAGAAAATCCTGTAAGCGACAGATTTGGAGCGTGAATAAAATACAAAACGGCACCCACAACGGCAACTACAACATACATTATGTTTCCAACATTGTTTAAAATCGGACCGACTTCGTTTCCGTAGCGATTTGCTTTTTGGCTTACGGTAAAAAGTTCATTATTCAGTTTTGTAAAATCTTTTTTATTTTCTTCTTCGTGACAAAAAACTTTTACAACTTTTAGGCCCTGAAGCATTTCTTCAATGTAACCTTCTTCTTTTGCAAGAGATTTCTGCTGGTCTACCATGAATTTTGCACTTCTTCCGCCAAAAACTTTTGTAATTCTCATCATAAAAAAGATAAAAATGCCTGTCACAATTGTAAGCGGAATACTGTAATAAATCATCATTACTGCCATTGAGGCAACGGTCAAAACGCCCTGAATAATCGCTGGAATACTTTGCCCAATCAGCATACGGATTGCGTCGGTATCGTTGGTGTAGGTACTCATTATGTCGCCGTGAGAGTTTGTGTCAAAATATTTAATCGGAAGCGACTGCATTTTGTTGAACATATCGTTTCTAAGATTTTTAAGAGTGCCTTGAGTGACTACAGCCATAATTCGCGGATAAATAAACGAACAGATAAGCCCAATTATATAAATTACCGCCATTGTCCCAAGGATTGAAAGCATATTTTTCCATACGGATTGAAGTCCGTTTTCGATTCCTGGAACGATACATTCATCAATAAGTCGCTGCATAATAACCGTTGCAACAGTTCCTGCGAGTGCACTTGCAATAATACAAACGACAACCACGATTAAAGATGCCGTATATTTTTTACAGATATATTTTAAAAGTCTTTTTAAGCTTGCATTTTTTGATTCGTTTTTCATATTTTCACCTGCCGCTTTAAAAATTAGTTGTTTTTATTTTGAGTTTGGTAAATTTCGCTGTAGATTCCGCCTTTTTTAAGCAAAGATTCGTGCGTGCCTTCTTCTGCGATTTTTCCGTCTTCCAAAACGATAATTTTATCCGCATCTTCAACCGAACTGATTCTTTGTGCGATTATGATTTTTGTTGTATCCGGGATTTCTTCGCGAAACGCTTTACGGATTAATGCATCGGTTTTTGTATCAACTGCCGAAGTTGAATCGTCTAAAATTAAAACTTTTGGCTTTTTTAAAAGGGCTCGTGCAATGCAAAGGCGCTGTTTTTGTCCGCCAGAAACATTTGTTCCGCCAGCTTCAATAAAAGTGTCGTATTTTTGCGGAAATCCTTGAATGAATTCGTCGGCCTGCGAAAGTCGGCAAACGCGAACTAATTCTTCATCGCTTGCGTTTTTGTTTCCCCAGCGAAGATTTTCTTTAATCGTGCCAGAAAAAAGCACATTTTTTTGCAAAACAACCGCAACTTCATTTCTAAGGGATTTTAAATCGTATTCGCGAACATCTTTTCCGCCGACCGTAACGCTACCTTCCGTAACATCGTAAAGTCGGGAAATCAGTTGAATCAGCGTAGATTTTGAAGAGCCTGTTCCACCAATAATTCCAAGCGTTGAACCTGCCGGGATTTTTAGATTCACATTTTCAAGGGCGAACTTTTGGCTTTCTTTTTTGTATTTAAAACTTACATTATTAAAAACGATTTCGCCGTTTTGAACTTCTTTAATTCCATTTTCTGGGGAAGAAAGAGAACTTTTGTGCTCTAAAACCTCTGAAATTCGGTTTGCACTTTCTTCTGCCATGCTTGTCATTACAAGAATAAACGAAAGCATCATCAGCGACGATAAAATCTGAATTCCGTAATTGATTAGCGATGAAAGTTCGCCAGTTGTAAGGTCAACGCCTGCGGTATTTATAATCATTTTTGCACCAAAATAGCTGACTGCAAAAATTGCGGCGTAAATACAAAGCATCATAATCGGTGTGTTCCATGCCAAAACTTTTTCTGCACGCGTAAAATCTTTGCAAACTTGTTCGCTGACTTTTCCAAACTTTGTTTTTTCGTAATCTTCACGCACAAACGATTTTACAACTCGGATTCCGCTTAAATCTTCTTCAACGGAATTATTCATTGCATCGTACTTTTTAAAAATCTTTCTGAAAATCGGAGTTACAATTGCATTTACGGCAAAAAGTGCGAGTGCTAGAATCGGAATTATTATAAAAAAGATGAACGACATTTTTACATTGATTTTAATGCTCATCACAACTGAAAAAATCAGCATTAACGGTGTTCTAACTGCAATTCGGATTATCATTTGGAACGCATTTTGAACATTTGTAACATCGGTTGTGAGGCGAGTTACAAGCGAAGCCGGCGAAAATCTATCGATGTCGGAAAACGCAAAATCCTGGACTTTAAAAAACAAATCCTGCCTAAGATTTTTTGCAAATCCGCAGGAAGCTGTTGCTCCAGTACGAGCCGCCAATGTTCCGAACAAAAGCGAAAGAAGTGCCAGAATAAAAAGTTCAACACCACAAAATAAAATTGGGCTCATTTTTTCGCCGGTAATTGAATCGACTAAATTCGCCATCAAATATGGAAGAATACATTCAAGTATAACTTCGCCGGTAATAAAAACTGGAGTTAAAATTGCGTCTTTTTTGTATTCGCGAACGCTTTTAAGTATTGATTTTACCATTTTTCCCCTCTATTTTTGAATTGCGATTTTCATATTTTCTATCATTTTTCTTGATGTATTTTTGAACGCATCAATTTCCGTTTGACTGATTCCCAAAATGATTTTTTGTTCCATTTCAGTTTGCATTTGCTTAATCTGCGTATAATATTTGTACGCTTCCTGAGTTGGAATTAATTTTTTCTTTCGGGCATCGTTTTCTAAACTTTCGCGTTTTATAAGGCCCTTTTCTTCAAGTTTTTTTAAAATTTCTGAAGCAGTCGGCGAGCGAAAATTAAATTCCTTTTCGATATCTTTCTGAAAAATATTTTTTCCCGGATTTTCGTTGGTTTCATCAACAATAAACGAAATGCAGCCCGTTTCAGCGCCACTGTACAAAAAATCGCTGAAAGTCTGATTTAAAAGTCGGCGAACCATATTTGAAAGCTGGCCGGTAATTCTGATTATTGG
>CAVHIX010000136.1:0-5391 GCA_963636135.1 Anaerovoracaceae bacterium | reverse complement strand
AGTGTTTTTTTCGTAAATATCTTTGTACGCACTGAAATTTATAATTTCGTTTTTGCAGAATTCAACTCTTGTGTATGTGACAAAATTTTGTTCGTCGTAGCTGTCGTAAGTTAAAACAAGATTTGACCCGTTTAAAGTCGCTTTGATTGTGTAAGCAAGAACTCCCGGTGTCAGTAAGGCAATATTTTTTGCAAAATAGATTTGAAATACTTCAGAAGATAAATCAACGCTATTTGGAAGAAGTTCGATTGTAAGCTGGGCATCGCGTGTTGTTTCAACCTGAAGCCAATAACTGATATTTCCTTCAAAAGATTCTTTTTTCCAGTTTTTATCAAGAAGGGCAGTGTAGCCACCACTCATCTGAACTTGAGATTGTTTTTTTTGCGGAATAATATTTTTTGCATTTCTGTTTGTTTCTGTAAATTCTGAAATCTCTTCGTTGAAAAAATCATTCATGTTGTTTTCAATATCTTTAATGTATCCGACTTTTTGTAAATATGTTGTAACTTTTTCTGGATCGCCGTTAAAAGTGATTTCTGTAAATCCGAAGAACGGAACGGCCTTTGAAAATTTGTAGGTAAGTTTATAATCCTTCCAATCGTCATCGAATGATTGTGAATCAAATGAAAGTTTATCGTTGACATTTTTTCGCATATTTGCATGATTCATAAAATCCGTTACAGATTGCATAATTTTTACAGATTCTTCTTTTGGAAATTCATCTAGCGGTTTAAAATTTGTGATGTCCAATTTTCCTTTTTCATTATAAATTACTGTAAACATCAAGCGGTATCGTTCATTTTTTGTAAGATTTATAATATTTGCAAGAACGACTGCAGAATTGTCATCCGCTTTGGCAACAAGAAAACCTCGCGCAAAGGTGTCGTTGTAGCGTTTGTCGATGTAGTAGGCGTATTCCCCAGAAATCATGTAATCGAGTGGGGCTTTAGCCGTTTTTTGAACTTCTGATTTTTTGTTTTTTGATTCCGCAAAAATAGATGCTGAACATAAAAGGATTGCAAGTGCAAAAATGATTTTTTTCATTTTACTCTCCGATTTTAAAATAAGATTGTTCATTATTACAGAAAAAGTAAAATAATACAAGACGGAATTTTTTTTGCTTTTATAATTTGAAAATGAGTGGCGTCCTGTTACCTTTTCCTCCCTAATCGGTCGGCGTTTACTCCGTTTCAAATCCTATTTGCAAAAAAAATGGCACTTACAACTAAATGAAGTGCCTTTTTGAAAAATAAAAATTAAATCGGGCAAACAGGATTTGAACCTGCGACCTCAACGTCCCGAACGTCGCGCGCTACCAACTGCGCTATTGCCCGTGAAATAAAAAAAGCTCCCTGAAAGTACAAGAAGCTTTTCGCGAGTGACGGGGCTCGAACCCGTGATCTCCGGCGTGACAGGCCAGCGCGATAACCAGCTTCGCTACACCCGCAATGTTTTTACATCTTACAGAAAAACATTTTTTTTGTCAATATTTAAAATATGAAATTTTTTAGTTTTTATGACTATTTTTTATTCTTGTAATCTGTAAATAATAATTCCGTATTTTTCTTTCTTATATTAAAAATTTGATTTTTTTAAAACCCATATTATAATCATTTGTAGATAATTTTTTGTTTTATCTATAATTAGAGGAAAATAATGAAATCTAGTTTTGTAAATTTTTTAAAAATCTTTTTTGTTTTAAGTATTTTTGTTTTTGGCGGTTGTTCGTTTGCTCCTGAAAAAGATGTGCAAGATAATGGGGTTACGATTTTTATTTCAGATGATATTCGTTCTATAAAGCCGCTGGATTGGAATCTTGATTTGGTTACAAAGTGGAAGCTGACTTTTACGGATTCTAGTGGGAATTGTGAAATCGGGTATTTTGGGTACGATTCGACTTCTACTTCGGATAAAACGATTGATGTAACTTACGATAGTACAAATAAATCTTTTAATATTAAAAAAATTATTCCGGCGACTTACACTTTTTGCCTTACCGGAACTGGAACTTCTTCGGGGAAGGAATTTACGGTTTACGGAAAAATTTTAGATTTTGTGATTAAAGAAAAAGAATCTGTTTCAAAAGAATTGTATTTGTCGTTGTCGAATCAAAGTACGGGAAGCATAGAATTGACTTTTACGGCTGCAGGGGATAATTTTACGATTTCTTATGATAGTCTTAAAACTTTACAAGCGATTTTAACTAATTCTTTAACAAAATCTGTTTTAACGGAAAATCTAACTGAATATTCTGATTCTGCGGAAAATAAATTTTATGTAAAAGATGAAACACTCGTTCTTTCTTTGGATTCGATTAGTTCTGGTGAATATTCTGTAACTTTTAAAGACACTACGGATTCTACGAAAAAATATTATATTCAGTCTGATTGTATGATTGAAATTGCGGATGGGCTCACTACAACGGCGACGATTCCGCTTTCTTGCAAAACTGAAATTTCTTATTTTGCGACAAATAATTCTGAAAAATCTGGTAAAAACGGACTTTCGGTTTCAACGCCAAAGGAAATTAATTCGCTTTTAACTTATTTTGCTAAAAATTTCCCGGAAGTTTCTACTATTAATGTTTATATGGATTCTGAAAATCCGGAAATTAAACTTGATGCGCTTTCAACGCTGCAAAACTATCTTTCAAATGAAACTAGCGTAGGGGAAATTTGTGTTTATAAAAATCAGAATGCTGAAAATCCGGTTTTAAAAATTCATTCAGAAAAAGACAGTTCTACGGTAACTAAAAATATTTTAGGCGATGTAATTTTTGTTTCAGGCGAAGAAAAAAGTCTTTTGGTAACGGATATTGGTTCTAGTAGCAGTTCATCAGATATTTTTGTAACATTAAAAGGCGGCATTTCGCTTACGACAGAAAGTTTTTCTTTGTCGGGAAAAAATCTTTATCTTTGCGTAACGGATTCAGATGGTACGGATATTTTTGATTCTTATTCTGAAGAAAGTACAAATCCGGTTTTAACGATTAATTCCGGGGCAACAACGAGCATAAGCAATGTAAAAATCTGTTCTAGCGGCAAAACTGAAGAAAATACCGATTACAAAATTTCTGCAAAAGCAGATTCAGAAGATTCTTCAAAAATATTGGTTTATATAGAAAAAAATACAAGTTCTGAGGGGGGGGGTAACTCCGGAGCAGTAGTTTCTGAAAATTTTGTAAAAGTTACGGGCGGAACAATTACTGGAAGTACAAATTCTAACAATTATTCTGGTGTATTTATTGAAGGCAGAACTGTAACTTTGAATGATTTTTATATTTCAAAATACGAAGTTACTCAAGGCGAATATGAAGAAATTATGACTGGGCAGACTGTAACGATTAGTGGAACTGAAACTAAACTTACGGCAACTCCTTCAGAATGTAATTCTACTAATGCTTCTTTGTATGGGGCAGTGGATTATACGGATTCTGAGGTTCGGGCAAATTGTCCTGTTGAAAATGTAACATGGTATGATGCAGTTTATTATTGTAATTTAAGAAGTGAAAAAGAAGGTTTAACGCCTGCATATAATATTACTGTTTCAAAAGTTAATAATGGATTAAAAATTACGGAAGCGACTGTTACATTAGTAGATGGTGCGGATGGTTATCGTCTTCCAACTGAAGCAGAATGGGAATACGCAGCTCGAGGAGGGGACCAAACAGCAGAATCTTGGAAATATGTTTTCAGTGGGGCAAATACTTCTGGGCAGACATATAGCGATAGTGAAGAATCTGGTACAGAAAGTGATAGTGGTTTGGATACGGTTGGTTGGTATGCCTATAATAATGATACTGGAACTACAGGAGATTCGAAAGTTTCAACATCTGTTTCTGGGGCAGGAACCCATGAAGTCGGTAAAAAAAGTGCAAATTCTTTGGGCTTGTATGATATGAGCGGAAATGTTAGCGAATGGTGTTACGATTTGAGAGGCGATATAAGCACTGGAGAAGAAACGAATCCAACTGGAGCAACTTCTGGAACTCAGCGAGTTGTTCGTGGTGGTGGTTGGGCAGAGAGTGCTTATAGTTCATCTGTTTGCTATAGAGTAGATGATCCTTATAATACTGCTGATTATCATTATTATTACATTGGCTTTAGAGTAGTCCGCACTGTGCCTACAAGTGAGGGGGGGGGTAACTCAAGTTCAGCAGTAGCAAATGATTATGCGGTGGGTGATATTATTTTGACAGACGGAACTAAAATTGATGTTGCAAATATTGAGTCTTATACAGTTGATTCAACTAATGCACCGGTTGCTGTTGTTGCCTATGTAAAAGATGACGGTAGTGCAATGGGAGTGGGACTAAATTGTTCAAGTAGTTCTTTAGCTTGGGCTGCAGAGAGTACAACTGGATATACTACAAGTTTTACAAATATTATATCAGAGGAAAGCGGTAATTCAACAGATGGATATACATATTCTGGAGACACAGATGGAAGCGATAACTGGGCAGAAATTTGTAAGGTTGATACAACCGCACAAGAAAATATTGCAACAAATTACCCTGCATTTGATTTTGCTGTAAATTATGGAACAAATCAGGGATTTTCTGGAGATTTAGCAAGTGGGTGGTATATGCCTTCTATCTCTGAATTGATGGATATTTATAACAATAAGAGTACAATACAAACTAGTTTAGATAAAGCTAGTGGGTTTACAATAGGAACTAATGCTTATTGGAGTTCTTCTCAATCTTCAACTGCAACAAAAGCTATTAAAAAGATTTTTTCAAGTTCTTATGGTTCGGCAAGTGGATTAAAAAATAATACATGTTATGTTCTTGCAGTAAGAATTTTCAAATAGTTCTTTTTCTGTAATTTTTTTGTTGACCGCGCTAAATTTTTTGTTTATGTTTAAAACAACGAATATTTTTTTGAGGTGTTTTATGAAAGCTGGTGTAAAAAAGGGCCTTATTGCTGGTGGAATTATTCTTGTTGTGCTGATGGCATTGTATAGTTTTTTTGTTGGGAATTATAATAATTTTGTCAAACTTGATGAAGATATTAATGCTCAATGGTCACAAATTCAAAATCAGTACCAAAGGCGATACGATTTAATTCCGAATCTTGTAAGCACTGTTCAAGGTTATGCAAAACATGAATCTTCGGTTTTTACGGATGTTACACAGGCAAGGGCAAAAGCTGGCGGAGTAGTGAATATCGATCAAAGTGTTCTAGACAATCCTGAAGAGTTAGAAAAATTTCAGAAAATTCAAAATGATTTAAGTTCTTCTCTTCAGCGACTGTTGGCTGTAACTGAAAATTATCCGGAATTAAAGGCGAATGAAAATTTTTTGAGTTTGCAATCGCAACTTGAAGGCACTGAAAATCGTATTTCTGTTGAACGAAAAAGATATAATGAATTAGTTGGTCAATATAATCG
>CAVHIX010000135.1:0-5475 GCA_963636135.1 Anaerovoracaceae bacterium | reverse complement strand
AAATCGTTGTACGCTTCAGCTAAAATAAAATCATTTTTTAAAGGCTGAACAGATTTTATCGTTTCAAAAATTTCTGGCAAAAGCGATTGGCGCAAAACTTCCGGGCGGTCCAAAAAACAAGTTGGAATATTCGAAAGAGTATTTGCATAATTCATCAAAAGATTCAATTTTTTTAACGCAAGACAAGATTCGCGGTATTTTGAAATTAAAAAATCCGTATCGTCACGGTCACTTGAAATATATAAAAGGCGCAACGCATAAGCATACAAAATGGAATCTTTTTCGTTTTTTAATTTTTGCAGAACCAACGCCGCATATTTTGCCGCTTTTGCATTTACCCTTCGCTCAAAATAAGTGCAACCAAGATAATAAAGCGTTTTTAAATATTCAAAATCCGTTTTTTGCGAATTTAGTGCCATATTAAAATAAATTAAGGCATTATTCGTGTCGCCGGCGGTATAAAAATTCATTGCAATTTCATAAACTAACTGCTGATATTGCTCTTTTGAAAATTTATACGAATTCATTCTTTTTATGATTCGGTGATTTAATTTTAACTGCTGATCTAGCGCCCTGAACGCACGAATATTTTGAAGACAAATTAAAAACGAAGAAAAATTTTTATAAATCTTTTTTAAACTTTTTGGTTCACTGTCAGATTTTTTTATATTATCGATTACCTGAATATAATTATTCTGATTTTGAATTTTTTCTACAAAAACGGCCAAAGAACCTTCTACAGAACTGATTTGAAAAGCATCAAACGAAAAAATAAATTTTGATTTTACACAAGATTTTTCAATTTCTTCTATTATTTTGATTGATTCTTCACATAAAAACTGCGAATTTAAAATCAAAAAATTTTTTGAAGGAAGATTTAAAAGCAATTTCAAAACAGAAGAACGACATTCCTGAACTTCATAAAAAGTCTGCTTTAAAATTATGTCATCCGTTCGAAGCGGGACTTTTTCTTCTGTAATGTAACCTAAAAACGCCGGGAAAAAAATTGGAAAAACATTTTGTTCCAAACATTCTTTTGATGGCGAAAGATGCTTTAAAATCTGCAAAAATGGTGCAAGCGGAGAATAATTATCTTTTAAATCAATTACAAAAACATTATTTTCTTTTAAAATTTCAAGATTTTCAAAAAATTCAGAAGCCGCCGTTACATAACAAACATTTTCTGAATCATTTGAAAAAAAATTCTCTAGAAAATCAGCAATAATATTCTCGGACTGCATTTCTACATTTTACTTCCAAGTTTAAAATCTGTCTAGTTTTTAATTTTTTTAGCAATTTTAATCTTTCATTGCTTTGTATGTTTCAAATTCTTTTAACATTTCGGGATCTTTGTTTTTATCGCAAAGAGAAACCACAATGCAAACTAAAAGGCACATCAAAAATGCCGGAACAATTTCGTAAAGTCCAAAAATCGGGCAAATTGAAGATGGAATATAATGCCAAACAACATCTGTAATTCCGCCTGCAATTAAACCTGCGATTGCCCCTTTTGCAGTCGCACCTTTCCAATACAATGCGAGCAAAATTAACGGTCCAAAAGTTCCGCCAAATCCTGACCACGCAAAAGAAACAAGATTAAAAATTGAACTGTCCGGATTTAACGCAAGTAAAAGGCCTACAACCGCGATTACAAAAACTGAAATTCGACTGACATTTACAACCTGTTTATCAGTTGCGTCTTTTTTAAGTAATCCTTTAAAAATATCCTGACCAATTGCAGAAGATGCAGACAAAAGTTGAGAATCGGCAGTTGACATAGCGGCAGCCAAAATCGCACACAAGAAAAGGCCTGCAATAAATGCCGGATAAAGACGGATCATTGTTTCAGAAAAAACTGCTTCGTGAGTTCCGTTTCCTAATGCGCTAAGGCCCTGAGTTACAACTTCAGACTGTTCAGTTCCGAGTAAAATTCCATTATTCAACAAAAATGCTGAACCAAAAGTTCCGATTAAAACTGTTCCTACATACGCAATAATCATCCAAGAAATTCCAACGCGACGAGCAATTTTAATTTCTTTGTTTGAGCGACATCCCATAAATCGAACGATGATGTGTGGCATTCCAAAATAGCCTAAACACCAAGAAAAAGCTGAAAATGCCGAAAGGAAACTAAAACTTTTTTTAGAAGTAAATGTTTTTAAAAGTGAAGAACCAAAATCCCCATTTAAAACTCTTTGAGTAAAATCCTGAACCTGGCTTGAAGCGTTTGAAAATCCGCCTAATTTTACAATGATTAATATAGAAGAAACTACGAATGCAACGAAAATCAGTGCGCCCTGAATAAAATCTGTTGTACAAACTGCCTTGTATCCGCCTAAAACGGTGTAAGAAAGAATAATTATAAATCCGATTAAAAGGCCCAAATACCAGTTTAAGCCGAAAACAGATCTAAAAAGTTTTGCACACGCTACAAATCCAGATGCAGTATAAATCGTAAAAAATACAACGATAAAAAATACTGAAATTACAGAGAGAATGTGAGACTTGTCTTTAAATCTGTTTGAAAGGAATTCTGGAATTGTAATTGAATCCCCGAACGCGATTGAACATTTTCGAAGTTGTTTTGCAACAAAAATCCACGCTAAATAAGTTCCGACGATTAAACCAAGCGAAGTCCAAAGAGTTTCTTTAAATCCGCCAAGGTAGCAAAGCCCCGGAAGCCCCATCAAAAGCCATGCAGAAGAATCTGACGCTTCGGCACTTAAAGCGGTAACCCAAGGGCCTACTTTTCTGTTTCCTAAAAAAAAGTCAGAAGCTGTATCGTTTCCTTTTGCAGTTTTTAATCCTACAACGACCATAACCCCTAAATAAATCGCAAAAGCAATAATTTTTGCAATAACAGATAAATCCATAATATTTTCCTTATTAAATAATTTTATAATTCTGCACGCTGATAAAAGAATGTACTACAGAATGCGGTTGAAAGCCCGATAAAAATCGAAAGTCCAATCAAATGAACTGGAACAAAGTGACTTAATGCCAACGCTCCGAACGAAACTACAGTTGTTACAAACGAAAGAACAATTGCAAACGGTTCAAGGCGCGCATTTTCAGAATCTTCCTGTTTTTTTTCATTTTCAATCATATAAATAATGTAATCGAGTCCGAGACCGAAAACCAAAATCATTCCGGTTACGCCAAAAAATTCAATCGGAACATCGAATGCGTAGAAAAATGCTACAATCATCAAAACGATTAAAATCGGCACAGAAGTAATTTTGAAAGTCTGCTTCCAAGAATAGAAAAATTTAAGCAAAATGAACAAAATAACAAAAACCGCAATTAATGAAACTAAAACTGTAAATGTTAAATTATCCAATTCCTTGTTCATGTCAGCGACTTTTAAGATGAAAAATACATTTTCGTTTTCTTCTGTTTTTTCAAGATTATTTTCTTCACAAATCTGATTTGAAACATCTTTTGCAATCTGTTTGTACATCGGCTGATTTGTAACCGAAACTGGCAAAATTACAGAATAATATTTTCCATCTAGGAGCTGACCAAGCCAATAATTTCCCAAAAGACTTTGAAGCATAGACATCATTTTGTCGTTTTCATTTGAAGAATCGTATGTTTTTTCAAAAATGTCGCGAACATCAAAATAATCGTTTTTCTGATTTTTATAATCTTTTACAAATTTTGAAGCAGAATCAAATCCTAAATATTCAACCTGTTTCTGGGCGAACGGAAGCAATTTTCCAACTGCCTCATAAGATTTTTTCTGAGTTTTAATAGAAGGAACAAAAATTGAAGTACACATAAATCCACCGCGTTCTTTTCCGGCATTAAAATCTCTTAAACGATTTGCGACAAGTTCTTCCCGCTGCAAAACTTCTTCTGGAGTGGAACCACTGATGATAAACCAACCCGAAGGACTATATTGCAAAACCTTACCCGCTTCAATTTCGTTTTCCAAATCTTCGCCTTCCATTTTGTAAAGACGAGACAAACTGTTACTGATATGAAGTTTTCGGATAAATTTGTCCTGAAGAGTTTCTGTATATTCGTAATCTGGATTTTTTGCTTTAAAATCTGCAATTTTTGCCTTTTGAGCTTTTTCGTCAATGAACCAAAAAATTAAAATCGTTCCAATTGAAACTACAAAAAGACAAGTAATTACGATTCGACCTACAAATTTTGGATTGTACCAGCTCGGAGTTCGCATAATATTTGAAATCCGCAAATGTCTGTTTGATTTTGGAAAAGGAATGTACGGATAAACTGAAATCGAAGTTAGGAAACTTGAAACGAGCCCCGTAGTAGAAAAAACTGCCATCTGTTTAATCAAATTGAACGGCGCAAAAAGCAAAACCAAATAGCAAACTACAGTTGAAAGAACCGAAAGGAAAAGCCCTTTAAGCATAAAAGTACGAATCTGGTCGCCGGAAGAAAGGTCAGAATTTCCCTTCCAGTTGATGAAAAAGTGCAAACTGTAATCAATACAAGAACCGATTAACGAAGTTCCAAAAACAAGCGTTAAAATATGAATCTTTTTGAAAAGCAAGAAAGTTGCACAAACCGCGATTAAAATTGAAACTCCAATTGAAAGAAGAGAATAAATAATCGGACGAGCAGATTTAAAAATCAAAAGTAAAATAATTAAAACTACAGAAAGTGAAATTATAGAAATAAAAGTAATTTCGTTTGATGCATTTGAAGAACTTTTATAACTGTGGAAAGGAGTTCCAGAATATACAAAATAAGTTTCGCCATCTTCTAACGGATCACAAACATTATGAATCTGAACAACGGCATTTTCTTTGCTTGCAAGGGCCGCCCCTTCTGTGCTTAAAACGCCCTGAATCATAATGTAATTTCGTTCTTGAATTCTGTTTTCGCAATCTTTTGAAATCAGTGCGCCATATTTTTGTTTTAATTCCTGAGCAGAAAGATTTTTTAATTCATCTTGCGGAATATTCTGATTTACAGAATCTAAAAGAGAAGCCGGCGATAAATATTTTATGCAGGAAGTCATAACGCCATCTTTAAATGTCATTTGAGTTCCAGAATTTTTAGCTTTTTCTAAATAATTCATCAAAACAGAATTTGAAAGCATAAATGGGTCTTCGTCAGTTACAGAACCTGATAAAAATCCTGTTGAAATCTGCTCTAAAATCTGCATTTGGAAAGCTTCCGGGTCTTCATTAATCTGATTTACAGTATTTTCGTCTAAAAGATGAAATTTATATTTTTCAATCAGTTTTTGCAAAGAAGAAGCTGAAGAAATATCCTGATAAAGCGTAATTCGTTTAAATTTTGAACTGTCTTTTAATTGAGAATAGACATTGTCGGCAACTTTTTTACATTCATCAAAACTTGGATTTGAAACTAGAATAAAAACATTTTGCCCTGTAACTTCAGTTAATTTTTCGTCGGCAGCAGAAATTGCTTCACTTGCAACCGGTTTTGGAAGCATATTAAACAAATCCGCATCGATTGTAATTGAGCGTTTTC
>CAVHIX010000134.1:0-5498 GCA_963636135.1 Anaerovoracaceae bacterium | reverse complement strand
TTACAGGATCTGAACTTTGAGTTTTTCGGATTAAAAAATCAATTTGCGGACCGGCTGTGATTGCGACTAAAAAAACTTTTGAACAATTTTTTAAATTCCGGCTTAAATCGTGGGAAGAAAATTTTAAATCTGAAAATGAAATTTCTTCCTGGTTTAGGGTTAGGTCAAAAAGATTTGCGCACCATTTGGGATTTGCAACTTTTTTCATTTGAGAAATGCATTCGTTTATAAGTGAAAGAATTGGTTCTTGTGGGGGATTTGATTTTTTATATCCCAAAAAATATGCTACATCTTCTGTTGTAACTTTTATATCTGGTGATGACGGAAAATTGATTTGCATATTAGTATGATAACGATTTTTATTTTTGTATTCTAGAAAATTTTCATTTTGGGGGAAGTTATGGATTTTTTCAATGCGTTGGCTTCTTATTTTATGGAAGGTTTGAGTTCTCTTGGCTGGCAGCAAATTGTAATGTTTGCGGTTGGGGGAATTTTAATTTATCTTGCAGTCGCTAAAGATTATGAGCCAGCACTTTTGTTACCGATTGGTTTTGGAGCGATTTTGGTCAATCTTCCGCTTGAAGTAGTTTGGTCTCATGATGGGCAAAGTGGAGTCTTACAGATTTTATACAACGCTGGAATTATGACGGAACTTTTTCCGCTTTTGATTTTTATTGGCGTTGGTGCAATGATAGACTTTAGACCTTTATTACAGCGCCCATGGATGTTGATTTTTGGAATTGTAGCTCATTTTGGAATCTTTTTAGCTGCAGTTCTGGCTCATTATGTTTTTGATTTTGAATGGCCTCAGGCGTTGAGTATTGGAACAATTGGAGCGGCTGATGGACCGACTGCAATTTTTGTAAGTAGAAAATATGCACAAAATCTTTTGGGCCCGATTACAGTTGTAGCTTATTCTTATATGTCGTTGGTGCCGATTATTATGCCGCCTGTGATAAAACTTTTGACTACAAAAAAAGAACGACTTCTTCGTGTTGAATCAAAAGATTATAATATTCCAAAATGGATTGTAATTGTTTTTCCAATTTTTGTAGCTCTAGTTTGTGGAATTTTAGTTCCTGTTTCGGCTCCTTTAATGGGATTTTTAATGTTCGGAAATTTGATTCGAGAGTGTGGCGTGATTGAAAAATTGTCTAAATCTGCACAAAATGAACTTGCAAATATTGTAACGCTTTTGCTTGGAATCAGTGTTGGTGGAACAATGCGTGCGGAAAACTTTTTACAACCGGCAACTTTAATCATTATGCTTTTGGGACTGATTGCTTTTGTAGGCGATACGATGTGTGGAGTTCTTTTTGCAAAATTTTTAAATCTTTTTAGAAAGAATAAATTAAATCCTATGATTGGGGCGTGTGGACTTTCAGCTTTTCCGATGGCAAGTCGTGTTGTTCAAAAAATGGCATTAAAAGAAGACGATCAGAATTTTATTTTAATGCATGCAGTAAGCGCCAATGTTTCAGGACAGATTGGTTCAGTTTTAATTGGTGGAATAATTATTGCAATTTTGGAAAGTCACGCATTGGGATAAATTATGAAAGATAAATCGTTTTTAAAAGTTCAATGCCGGTTTTTGTTTTAAAAAATTGATTTTTTGCATTTTGAATTGATTCTTTTGTCATATTGCTTTCGTCGGTATTAACTAAAAAATCAGCTTCCAAAAGAATTTGATAATCGATTCCGTTTATGTTTGTGTATGTGTGATGGTGGCTTACAAGGTAAACAATTCGTTCTTTCATTTTTTGAGGAAGATTAAAATCTTTTAAAAACGATTCGGCTAAAATTTTTCCTTCTTCTTCCTGGTGTTTTCCGTTGGTGTTTCCGTATTTTTTTCGGCAAAGAGGGCAGGCAATATCATGTAAAATTGCAGCGATTTCTAAAGTTTGCTGATCTTTTGGAGCAATGTTTTCTTGAAGTGCGATTGTTCTTGCAAAAGAATGAACTTTCAAAAAGTGTGCAATATCGTGAAGATTTCCTTCTGAATAAGAAATCATTTTGTTTAAAATGTCAGAAACTGTTTTTGCAGAAAAATTAAAATTTTCGTTCATATAAACGATTATGGAAAAAATTTTAAAAAAATCAATAAATTAGAGAAGAATTTTTTTTGCTTTGAAAAAGCGGTTTGAAAAAAGCCTAAAAAATTGTTATTATAATAGAAGATTTGGAGAAATTGTGAATAATCCAGAAGAAAATAAAGATTTTTTAACAAATCAGATTCTTACTTATTTAGGAAATAAAAGAACTTTAATTGAAAAAATCGAAATTGAAGTAAAAGAAATCCTAAAAAAAATGAAAAAAGATAAAGTTGTTTGTGCGGATTTGTTTTCTGGTTCCGGGATTGTTGGGCGAATGTTAAAACAATATTCTTCAAAGCTGATTGTAAACGATTTAGAAAATTATTCGGCCCTTGTGAATTCCTGTTATCTTACGAATAAAAAAGATTATCCGCAGGAAGAATGCGATTTTTTAAGAAAAAAAATAATTTCGCTTTGTAACGAAAACAAAATCGAAGGAATCATTACAAAAAATTATGCTCCAAAAGATGATAAAAATATTCAGAAAGGAGAACGGGTTTTTTACACTCATGAAAATGCCCTTTTAATCGATTCTTACAGAAATTTAATTGATCAGATTGTGGTTGATGAAAATTTAAAAAAATATTTTTTAGCGCCACTGCTTGTTGAATGTTCAATTCATGTTAATACGAGTGGAGTTTTTAAAGGTTTTTACAAAGATAAGAATACTGGAATCGGGTGTTTTGGGGCTTTGGGGAAAAATGCTTTAAGTCGGATTTTGCGAAAAATTGAATTGAAAGAACCTGTATTCAGTAATTTTGAATCTGATTTAGAAATTTATCAGGAAAATACAGTTTTGCTTTCTGAAAAGTTAAAAGATTTAGACATTGTGTATTTGGATCCGCCGTATAATCAGCATCCGTATGGTTCAAATTATTTTATGCTGAATTTGATTCTTAAAAATAAACTTGATGTTGAAGTCAGTAAAATCAGTGGAATTACACAAGATTGGAATCGTTCGGAATTTAATAAATCTTATTCGGCATTTTCTTCAATGGAAAAACTTATTCAAAATCTTCAGTGTAAGTTCGTTATAATTTCTTATAATTCTGAAGGATTTATTTCCTTTTACCAGATGAAAAATATGCTTGAAAAATACGGAAAAGTAAAAACTGTAGAAATCGCTTATAACACTTTTAGAGGAAGTCGCAATTTGCATGGGCGCGATATTCATGTAAGCGAATATTTGTTTGTTTTGGAAAAATAAATTATAAATTTAAGACAAAATATTTTTCGCATTGTAGAAAAAAATAATTTTAAGTGTTAGTATACTTGACAAGAGTTTAAGATGAAAACACAATCAATCAATCAATCAATCAATCAATCAATCAATCAATCAATCAATTTAGGCTTTTTTTCTGAGAGGTTAGGCTATGCTTTATAGTTTAATAATCTCTCCGATTGAAACACTCGTTAGCTGGATTTTTAATTTTTTTACAGTTAAATTTTCAAGTTTTGGAATTATTGGCGCTGTTTGTGGCGTAAGTCTTGCAATTAATTTTTTGGCGTTACCGCTTTATAATATTGCAGATGCCCTTCAGGAAAAAGAACGAAAAGCTGCCAAAGCACTTGAACCTCGTGTTAAGCGGATTAAAAAAGCATTTAAAGGCAACGAACAGTTTATGATGCTTTCTACCTATTACCGGCAGAATAATTATCATCCGCTGTATGTTTTGCGTTCTTCGCTTTCGATTTTAATTGAAATTCCGTTTTTTATTGCGGCTTACCATTTTTTGAGCAATTGCGAAGCTTTAAAAGGTTCTTCATTCTGGATTTTTAAGGATTTAGGAAGTCCGGACGGCCTTTTGCATATTGGATCTTTTCCAATTCATATTTTGCCAATCATAATGACGCTGATTAATTTTGTGTCGGGTGCAATTTACACAAAAGATGCGGTTTTTCGTGAAAAAATTCAGCTTTATATTGTGGCGCTTTTATTTTTAGTTCTGCTTTATAATTCTCCGAGTGGTCTTGTAATTTACTGGATTTTAAATAATCTTTTTAGCCTTGTAAAAAATATCGTAATGAAAATGAAGAGTCCTAAAAAAATTCTTCACGCGTGTATAAGTGCTCTTTTGCTCATTGCGATGATTTATCTTTTTGGTGGCGATGGCGAACTTAAGAAGAAATTGATTTTTTTAGTTTTTACTTTAGCGGTAATATTTTTGCCGGCAGAAAAAAAAGTTTTTCAGAAAATTAAGTTTTTAAATGTGGAAAATTCTTCAAAAGGGGATTTTTTAATTTTGCTTTTTAGCGGAATAGGTCTGGCTCTTTTGTGTGGATTTGTAATTCCTTCGAGCGTAATTTCTACGAGCGTTGCAGAATTTTCATTTTTGGGAAATACAGACTCTCCTGTCGCTTACATTAAAAATAACTTTTTTGTTTTTGCAGGATTTTTTATTTTATGGCCACTTGTGATTTATAAAATGTTTGGTCCAAAAGTTAAAAAATATGAAAGTATGGCGTTTTTTGTGTGCTTTATTTTGGCCCTTGCAAATGTTTATATTTTTAAGCCTAATTACGGAAATTTAAACTTTTTGTTTGAACTTGATAGTAAAAATCATCTTGAAATGTCAAAAATGGTTTATCTTTTTTCGATTTTACTTTTTTTAATTGTGTGTGCCATTTATTTTGTGGTTAAAAAGTTTAAAAAAGAAAATATTCTTTCTACAGTTTTAGTTGCATTTTGTTTGGCATTGACTGTCTTGGGAAGTGTAAAAACTTTTTCAATTAAAAAAGAATTTAAGGTCGTTTCAAAAAACAGTACTTCAGAAAAGAAAGTTTTAAATATTGAAAAGGAATATAATCTTTCAAAAACTGGAAAAAATGTTGTAGTTTTATTTTTGGACCGAGCAATTAATTCGTATGCTAAAAAGATTTTTGAAGATTTCTCGGAAATAAAAAAGCAGTTTGAAGGTTTTACATATTTTCCGAATACGCTAAGTTTTTCTTCGAGTACAGTAACTGGGGCTCCACCAATGATGGGCGGTTATGAATATACACAAGAAAAAATTAATGCAAGAAAAGACGAAAAACTTCGGGATAAACATAATGAATCACTTTTAGTAATGCCAAAACTTTTTTGCGATGCTGATTTTGAAGTAACCGTAACTGATTTACCTTGGCCGAATTATTATAGTAATGGAGATTTGGATTTCTTTAAAAAAGTTCCAAAAGCAAAAGTCAGTGAGATTGAAGGAAAATATTATTATAATTATAAAGTTGAAAAAAATGATGTAAGTGTTGCTCGAAGTGATTTAGATTGTAAAAGAGAAGCAGTTAATTTTGCAGTTTTACAGATTTTAGTTCCATTTTTGCGAGTTACATTTTATGACAAAATGATAAATCACTTTTCGTATTCTGATTATTATTTGAAGGAATTTTCAAATTTGTATTTTTTGCCAA
>CAVHIX010000133.1:0-5523 GCA_963636135.1 Anaerovoracaceae bacterium | reverse complement strand
GCAAAAAAATACAACAAAATCGGAATTTTAAACTTTTTTTTAATCGTAATTTGCCTTGCCGAAACTTCAACCGCAATTTATAACACTGCAAAAATCAAAAAAGAATTTAATTCTTACAAAAACGAACGAATTCAAAATAATATTTACACAAAAGATTCAAAAAATCCGCAAAATGAAAAAACAGATTTTGAACAAATTTTTAATATTTCTCAAAACGGAACAAATGTTGTAGTCATTTTTTTAGACCGCGCAATCAGTTCTTTCTTTCCGCACATAATCGAAGAATTTCCGGAATTAAAAGACGATTACAAAGGATTTACATTTTACCCGAACACTTTAAGCTTTGGAAATTACACACTTTTAGGCGCACCTTCCCTTTTAGGTGGCTATGAATACACGCCAGAAAAAATCAATGAACGAAAAGACGAATTTTTACGCAAAAAACACAACGAAGCTTCCCTTGTAATGCCAACTTTGTTTAAAAATGCCGGATTCAATGTTTTAGTCACAGATCCACCGTTCCCGAATTTTACTTGGAAAGGCGACCTGTCAAAATTTACAAAAAAAGGAATTAACGCAATCGAAATTGCCGGGAAATACAGAAAAAATTACGAATCAGAAATCAATGCCGAAATCGTAATGACAGACAAAATCTGCCGAACAGGAATGCAATATTTTTCCATCATTCAAATTATTTACCCACCGTTACGAGGCCTGATTTACAACGGAATTGCCCACTTTTTGAGCGACGGATTCAACAATGTTTATTCTTCTCTCTATTATATGCGGGAACTTACAAAAATTTCTTCTTCAGCTCAGAATAATTTTATTTTAATCGACAACGAAACGCCGCACACTCAGGCTTTTTTAAATATTCCGGAATACGACAAACAAATTTCCTACCAGGACACCGACATTGAAAGCAGAGAATTTAAAACTTCAAGTAATATAGAAGAAATGCACTACGATGTAAATGTTGCCGCAATCAAAAAAATCGGGGAATGGCTAAAATTTCTTCAGGAAAACAAGGCCTACGACAACACGCGAATTATAATCGTTTCTGACCACGGGCGGGATTTTAAAACCCAAGCCTTTGAAAATTTTAAGGATTCTTCAATTCCAACATTTTTTAATCCACTTTTGCTCGTAAAAGATTTTAATTCTTCTGACGAACTAAAAACTGATTTTTCATTTATGACGAATGCTGATACAATTTTCTTTGCAAAACAAGGAATTAAAAATATTTCTGATAAAAATCCGTACACTAAAAAAACTTTTGTTCAGGATAAAAAAGAAAGCGTTCACATCTACGAAATTCAAAATTCTGAATGGAACTGCGACAATATTCTGGTAAATAAAACTTTTACCCTAAAACCTGAAAAATCCTGGATTGTAAAAGAAAACATTTTCGACCCTAAAAACTGGAAAAAAGGAGAAAATCAAACCAAATAATTAAAAGAAAATATTTTTGAAACTATCGACATAAATCTTTGTTTTACAATATAATATTATTCTATTTTGATTTGAAGTTGAAATTATGGAAAATTCTGCCATTTTTAAGAAAAATTATAAAAGTACAAGTTCCCTTTTATCCGGTTTAATGATAATGCTTTCCGATTGTATTGGAATTTTTTGCAGCATCGGACTTTCATTTTTTGTTGTAAATATTTTTGACCCAGAAGGAATAAATTTCCGTTCTTTCATCTGGTATACAAATTATCTTCCGCTAATGGTCGTTGTTTATTATGCGGCGGGCCTTTATCCAGGAATTATGACAAGTCCTTCCGAGGAAGTAAAAAAACTTTTTATTTGTAATGCGATTTGTCTTTTTGGACTAGCAACCAGTATCGTTTTGGAATTCGGGCAGTTTTACGGAATTTTTGACCCTTCAAAATTCATTCGTGCTGGCGAAAAACGAGGCGTAATTTTAGCGTTAATTTTAGCAATTCCGATTGCAACAATTTTACATCCAGGTTCACGGGAATTAGCGCGCCATATTTTTGGAAAATTTAACTGGTGGGGCGTTCCAGCAATTTTATACGACACAAACGGAAGTTCCTTTGAAGTCTGCAAACGATTAATCATCAGAAAAGATTTGGGATACAAACCATTTTTAATAATTTCAAATTCAGAACAACATCCAACAGATTTTATGGGAATTCCAATCGTAAAAGAATCTGATGAAGTCTTGTCTGAAATTAAAAAATTAAAAATCAAAGTTGCAATCATCTGTAATTATAAAGGAAACAAAAAACAGATTTTCAATTCTTACAGATACACAATTCATGTTCCGTCGGCTCAAGATTCGTTTACAACAACTTTGCAATTAAAAGACATTGGCGGAATTCTAGGATTTTCTTCAACTCACAATTTAACTAGAAAATTAAATCTTGCAATAAAAAGAATAATCGATTTACTTTTAATTTTAGTTTCCTGCCCGATTACAATTCCTGTAATGCTGATTTTGGCAATCTGTGTAAAAGTCACTTCGAGGGGCCCTATTTTTTACGGACACAAACGAGTCGGCAAAAACGGAAAACAGATAAAATGCTGGAAATTCCGTTCAATGTACACAAATTCGCAGGAAATGCTCGAAAAAATTCTTGCAACTGATCCAAAAATGAGACAAGAATGGGAAGAAAACCGAAAATTTGTAAACGACCCTAGAGTTACAAAATTCGGAAAATTCTTACGAAAAACGAGCCTCGACGAACTTCCACAGTTAATAAATATTTTAATCGGCAATATGAGTTTTGTAGGCCCTCGCCCAGTTACAAAAGAAGAACTTGAAAAATACGGCGACAACGCAGACTATATTTTGACAGTAACGCCAGGTCTTTCCGGAATGTGGCAAATTTCAGGTCGTTCTGATACAGGATACGAAGAGCGCGTAAGTTTAGATTCATATTACATTCAAAACTGGTCAATTTGGCTTGATTTGTGGATTATCATAAAAACCGTTTGGGTCGTTCTCAAAGGAAAAGGGGCATACTAATGCTTACAATTAAAAAAGTTTGTTTATTTTCTATTTTTACTTTCAGTTTTGCGCAGATTTTTGCAGACCGCTATCAAATTAAAAATGTTGAATATACAATCGACGGAAAAACAAGGGAATACGCACTTGAAACAAAAGTTGAAATTGACAAACGAAAAATTTTTGAAAACGAAGAAGAATTAGTTTCTTATGTAAAAGATTTTAAACAGCGCCTTGAAAATACCCGCAATTTTGAAGAAACCAATGTTGATTTTGCAGTCGAAGATATAAACGAAAATCAGATTTTTCCGGTAATTTTAAAAGTTCAAACCAAAGATTCAAAACATCTTTTAGTTCTACCCTACCCGAAATTCGATTCAAACACAGGATTTTTATTAAAATTAAAAGCGAAAGATACAAACTTTTTAGGCTCAATGGAAGAAATGGCCGGCGAATTAAGTTTCCAGATTGAATCTGACAAAGATCCTTGGGAATACACAACAGGATTTGCAATTTCTTTTGACACGCCTTTTAAACTCGGAAAATTAAAAGAAGTTTTTGTAAACGACCATTCTTTTTCGTATACAATCGGAAAATCTACTCCAGAATGGAATTTAAAAATGGGACTCGAATCTGAACTTCCGTTTAATAAATTTTCTCTAAAATTTGATTTTTATCAGTCATTTATCCGCGACCTAGATTACGAAGACGCTACTGTTAATAAAAACACCGTTCATTATGGAGATGGAACTTATTTTACAGAAGACGCAAAATTTTCCGTTCCAATCGTAATTCAAGAAATTAAAAACTGGGGAAAACTTTACTACACTCCGTACACAAAAATGCTTTATTACTGGGATTTTGACGGAATCAGCGATTTAAACGAAGATTTACAAAGTCCGGTTATTTCAATTGGTCAAAAAATTTCCACAGAACGAATCAACTGGGAAGGAAATTTCAGAAAAGGGGCAAGCGTTACCGTCGATCAGACTTTTGCATACAATCTGTACAAAGGAAAATTCGTTCCTGGAATCGAAGTTGAAACCCAATTATTTTCTCATGCAAAATATGTAGGTTTGAACATTGACTGTCTGGCATTCGCATATTTAAACGACACAAAAAACATCGGTTCGCGTTTAAGAGGAATCAAAGATGATTTATATTATGCCGACGGAACGGGCCTTGAAAATAAAAAAGCCACAAGCGTAAACGGCGGAATTGTGCTGAATATCGATTTACCGATTCATATTTTTACTACAAAATGGTCAAAAGTGCCTTTAATCAGAAAAGTGGGATTTTTCGACAAATATTTAAACTTTGAACTTCAGATTTCGCCATTCTTGGATATTGCATTAGTTCACAACAAAGCGAACGACAGATTCGATTACAAAGACGGATTTTACGCCGGCGGACTTGAAGTTTTGCTTTTCCCGGCAAAATGGAAGGGCCTTGTCGTTCGCGGAAGCATTGGTTTCGATTTAGGAAGAATTGTTCCAGGATTCAAAGGAAAACTTGATCAATCTTGGCGCGACAGTGTTTCAAAATACGAAATTTTAATCGGGCTCGGCCTTCACTACTAATTTACAAGCATATCCTGAACTTTAATTTTTGCTTCAGATTTCCAATATTCTTCAGGGTTTGCTTCAGAAAGAATTTTGTACAATTCACGCGAAAAAATTATATCTGAATTTTTGTAGGCGTTTTCCGCAAAAAGATTAAACGATTTCCACAAAGAATTTTCAATTCCCCAGTTGACAATATCAGAATAATTTTGGACTTCTAGCAAAAATAATTTTAAATCTTTATATTCAAAATTTGGATCTCGTTTTTTGATTATGTCAATAATTTTTGAAAATCCAGTAACGATTCCAAGGGCATTTGCATAAAGGGATTTTTTATTTTCATTCTGATTCTGGTAAAATTCTGCGAGTTTGAAAAACGGTTTTACAAGCTGATAATTTTGCGCCCTGTAAAGACTGAAGAATCTTTCAACACAATCATTTTTAGAAGAAGAAATTGTATTTTCAAACGCTTTTTTTCGATTGTTATCACGATAAAGTGGCTCTTTTGAAACGATTAAAAGCAAATATTCTTCCATTTTGTTAAAATCTTTTTTATTTTCACAAAGTTCCGCAAGAGAATACAAAATTTCATATTTTTCATCTGGAATTGAAAGGCCCTCGCTTGCCTTATACGCATCAGAAAAATATTTTTCAGCGATATCGTATTCGCCTTCAATCATAAAAATTTTTCCAAGTAAAAAATCTGCTTCAGGGTAACTTTTTAATTTTTTTAAAAATTCAATCAGTTTTTCAGGATTATTTTCAAAAAAATCAAGCGAATAAATATTCAAATAATATTCGATAATCGAAATCGCATCCCAATCTTCCCTTTCGCGCAAAATCGGAAGTTTATCGGTCAAATGCGGGCCGGAATATTTTACTTCAGCCGGCGAAAGAGATTTTTCTAAAGTGTTTATTTTATTTGTAATTTTTTTGATTCGCGCAGTTTTTGCAGAATTCAAATTTTTTACCGCTTCACCATAATTT
>CAVHIX010000132.1:1556-5544 GCA_963636135.1 Anaerovoracaceae bacterium | reverse complement strand
GTTTAAAATTATTTCTTCATCGCTAAAAGTTTGAGAATCAGAAAATGCAGAAATCGTTTCCAAAAAAGAAGGGCCTAAAACCGTTGAAAAATGAACTGTTGCCTTTTGATTGCCCGAAAAATCAATTTGAATTTTAGAATCGCACGAAATGAAAAAAAATGTAAAAATTGCAAAAAAAATAAAAAATCTTTTCATAAAATCTATTTATTCTTAAAAAATACTTTGAACGGGAAAGTTACACGAAATCCGGAATTTAATACAAATCCGCTGGCAGAACTTTTTAGCGGTGAAAGTGCGGCGCCATCTAAATTGTTGTAAATTGTGTAGCTGAAATCCTGGTAAAAATTGAATTTAAATTTGCCTTTTCCGAATGTTGGTGTGTGAATTTGTAAACCTATAATTCCCGGAAAAATCGAAGCTTTAATTTCTTCATCTGAAAAAGGCTGACGAGGCGAATTCACTGTGAAAACGGGTCCCGCGTAAATTCTAAAATATTTTCCAATCATTAAACTAAAAATTAGCGGAATCTGAAAAGTCTGAGTTCCATAATTCCATTTTGTTTGAAATCCAAAGCCCGGAGAAATTACTTTTCCCTGATAAAAAATATTTGAGCCAAGTGTAAGGCCTCGAAAATTCGGAATAAATGCATTTACGGTAAAAAGCGACCAATCGGCAGTGAAAGTTCAGTCTAAAAATAATCTATCTATAAATTTGGAAGAAGAATTTGTTTCTGAAACTAAAGATGAATCTGCCTCTAAAGCAGCTTTTTCTTCATCAGCTAGACTTTTTTTTGCAGTTGGTAAAAATTTTCCGACTCCGCAATATTTTGGTTTCCAATACGCTTCTTTTAATGAACTTACAATTACGCCAGTGTTCGGGCCGTCACTCAATGCTGAAATAAATTGATTATTTCCAATATAAACTCCAACATGCGAAATTGTAGAATCACTTTTAGTTTTAAAAAAAAGTAAATCCCCCGCTTCTTTTTCTGAATCGTTTACAAGTTTTACATATTTATAAAGGGCACTCACGGTTCGCGGAAGTTGTTTTTGAATCGATTTTTGGGCAGTATAATAAACTAAACCTGAACAGTCGAATTTTTCAGGACCCGTTGCACCAAGAACATACGGGCAGCCAACATATTTTTTTACTTCTGTAATAAAAGCTTTTCGCGTAAGTCGAGCCTGTTCGAGCGTTTCGGAAGTCTGACAAAAACATTTTATTGGTACAAGAATAAAAAATACACAGCAAGAAACAATGATATATAGTTTAGTTTTAAAATTAGATTTATTCATATTTTTATTATTGGCATAAAATCACAAATTATTTACAATATAATCACTATGAATATTAAACATAAAATGCAAGAATTACAAGAATTGGCGGATAAAAATGGGCCTTTGTGCGTTGGACTTGATACAGATCCTTCGTACATTCCGGAATCAGTTATAAAATCTTTTGGTTCAAAAGAAGATGCGGTTTTAGCTTACAATAAAGCGATTATCGATCGAATTGTAAAAGAAAAATCAGCGTGTTGCTGTAAAGTTCAGATTGCCTATTACGAAGCAATGGGCCTAAAAGGAATGCAAGTTTATGCTGAAACTTTAAAAGCCGTTCGAAAATCAGGTTTAATTTGTATCAGCGATATTAAACGCGGAGATATTGCCGCAACTGCAGACGCTTATGCCCGCGCTCATTTTACTGGCGATTTTGAAACTGACATTATTACAATTAATCCGTACATGGGATTTGACACTTTAAAACCATTTACAAATTATGCTACAAGTCAAAAAGGTGGAAAAGGCGCATTCGTTCTTTTGTGTACTTCAAATCCGGGAATGACAGATATTGAACACCAGGAATTAAAAGACGGCTCTTTGCTTTTAAATCGTGTTGGCGATGAAATTTACAGAATCAATAATGAATATAAATCAGAATACGCAGAACAAACTTGTGGCCCAATTGGTGCTGTAGTTGGCGCAACACAAGAAAAAGATGCTCGAATTTTGCGCGACAAATATCCAGAAACATTTTTCTTAATTCCAGGGTATGGCGCTCAGGGGGGAGCCGTTCGAATTGCTGCAACTTTGCTCGATAAATGTGGCGGAACTGTAAACTCAAGCCGCGGAATTCTTTGTGCCTGGAAAAAAGACGAATCTTTATCTTCAAAAATTGAAAATGGCACTTTGACACTCGAAGATATTGCCGATTCTGCAAGTAAAAATGCCCTTTTTAGTAAGCAAGATTTATTAAAAGCAAAAGAAGAACTCTAAAATCGTTGACAAGTAAACAAAAGATATATATATTAAACATAAATTACAATATGTAACTTATAGGAGAATATATGTACCTTGAAAAAATAAATTCACCAAAAGATGTAAAAAAACTTTCGCTTCCTGAATTAAAAACTCTTTCCTCTGAAATTCGGGAAGCACTCTTTAATCGTTTGACAAAAATTGGCGGACATTTTGGACCTAATTTTGGAATGGTTGAAGCAACAATCGCCCTTCATTATGTTTTTGAATCCCCAATAGATAAAATTGTTTTTGATGTTTCCCACCAAAGTTATCCGCATAAAATCCTAACTGGTCGAAAAAACGGCTACCTTGATGAAAATCACTTTTCTGAAGATTCAGGTTATACAAATCCAGAAGAAAGCGAACACGATTTTTTTAATATTGGGCACACTTCAACTTCTGTGGCTTTGGCATTAGGGCTTGCAAAAGGTCGCGACATTCAGGGCAAAAAAGAAAATATTATCGCTGTGATTGGGGACGGTTCTTTGTCTGGTGGAGAGGCATTAGAAGCATTGAGCGTTGCCGGTTCTGAATTAAATTCGAATTTTATAATAATTGTAAACGATAACGAAATCGCAATTGCAGAAAATCACGGTGGGCTCTACAAAAATTTAAAAGATTTACGAGAATCAAACGGAAAATGTGAACAAAATCTCTTCCACTCGTTTGGACTCGATTACATTTACGAAGAAAACGGAAACGACATTGAATCGATGATAAAAGTTCTTCAAAAAGTAAAAGACATTTCACATCCAGTTGTAGTTCATATTCATACCTTAAAAGGAAAAGGATACGACATCGCAGAAAAAAATAAAGAAGCCTGGCACTGGACAGTTCCGTTTAATCGTGAAAATGGAAAACCGACAATCAGTTTTGGCCCAGCCGAAAATTACACATCAATTGCAAACGAATGGATTATGCAAAAAGCAAAAACTGACAAAAATTTTGTAGTTGTAACGCCTGCAATGCCTAGCACAGTCGGACTAAATCCTGAGCAGCGAAAATCATTAGGCTCTCAATATTTGGATGTTGGAATTGCTGAAGAAGCGGCTGTTGCTCTTTCATCAGGAATCGCAAAAAATGGCGGAAAACCTCTTGTTGTGACGGCAATGACATTTTTACAGCGAACTTACGATCAGATTTCGCAGGATGTTTGTATAAATAATTCGCCAGTTACATTTTTAATGGCATATTCTTCGTTTGACAGTTTAACGGATGTTACGCATTTAGGAATTTTCGGACTTTCGATTTTTACAAATATTCCAAATCTTGTGGTTTTGTGCCCAACTTGTGCTGAAGAATTTAAAAATATGCTCGACTGGTCAATTGATCAAAAAAATCATCCAGTTTTAATTTTGATCCCAGGAAATGAAGTTACGCATCGTGATTCTGAAAAATCTTTTGAAAATTTAAATTCGTATAAAATTGAACAAAAAGGCTCTCGACTAGCAATTATCGCATTGGGCGATTTTTATCAAAAAGGCGAAAAACTGGCAAAAAGCATAAAAGAACAATTCGGATTTACCCCAACTTTGATAAATCCGCGATTTGCTTCCGGGCTCGACAAAAATCTTTTAGAAGAATTGAAAAAAGACCATAGCGTAATTTTAACTTTGGAAGACGGAATTTTAAGTGGCGGTTTCGGACAAAAAATCGCTTCATTCTACGGAACAAGTCAGATGAAAGTTAAA
>CAVHIX010000132.1:0-1518 GCA_963636135.1 Anaerovoracaceae bacterium | reverse complement strand
GTTAAAAATTAAAAAAAAAAAAAAAAATTCTACGACCGTTACAATCCGCAAAATCTTTTAAAAGAATTAGGAATGACAAACGAACAGATTTTAGCCGATTTAAAAAATCTTTTAGATTAATTTATAATTTTTTCTAAAATTTCTACAATTTTGGGAATATCGCTTTTTTTTATCCCGCTGTAATTCATTAAAAAAATATTTTTGCATTCGGCGGGAATTTCTTTATAAAAATAATCTTTTAAAAGTGGCAAATTTATTCCGTAATCTTTCAATTCGTTTTGAATTTGCTCAACCGATTTTGAAGATGAAACTTTCAACAAAAAATGAAGCCCCGATTCTTCTTCCTGGATTTTTGCAAAACTTGAAATTTTACTTTTTTCTAATTCTGAAATTAAAAAATTCCGCAAATTTCTGTAATAATTTTTCATTCGGATTATATGTTTTCCAAAATAACCCTGATTTATAAATTCTGCGAGCGTAAATTGTTCAAACGAACTAACTGAAGATGTAAAAAATGCAAATTTCTGTTCAAAATCGGAAAGCAAATTTTGCGGCAAAACCATAAAACTAATTCGAAATGATGGCGAAAGCGTTTTTGAAAATGTATTAATGTAAATAATTCTCCCGGATTCGTCTTCACTTTGCAGCGTGTTGAGCGGTTTTCCATTAAATCTAAATTCACTATCGTAATCGTCTTCTATTATAAATCGATTTTTTTCTTTTAAAACCCAGGATAAAAGTTCTTTTCGGCGGCGAACAGGCATTACAATTCCAGTTGGAAAATGATGCGATGGCGAAATGTGAACGACATTTACATTTTTTAAAGAATCAATTTTTATTCCCTGAAAATCAATGTCAACCGGCAAAACTTTGGCCCCATTTAATTCAAAAATTCGCGAAACTTTTTTAAACCCCGGATTTTCTACGGCAAAAATATTTTTTCGCCCCAAAAGCTGAACAACCATTGAGTACAAAGATTCCGTTCCCGAGCCAATCACAATCTGATTCGGAAAAACATCCATATTTCTAAATTCTTTTAAATATTTACAGATTGCAGTTCGAAGTTCAAAAACACCTTTTACGCCGATTCGCTCGAGCAATTTTTCATCCCCGGAATTTAAAACGCCACGCATAACATGGCTCCACAATCCAAACGGGAATTTTTCAAAAGATGTAGAATTGCTTGAAAAATCCGCAAAATATATTATTTTTTCTTCTTTAAAATCTGGAATCTGTACTTTTTGAATATTTTCTGCTTTATTTTTATTTTTAAGATTTTCTAAATTTAAATCAGTAACAAAAAATCCTTTTTTTTCAATTGAAAAAATATATCCTTCGCTAATTAACTGGTTGTACGCATTTTGAACGGTTATAACGCTCACCCCAAGATTTGCAGAAAGATTTCGTTTCGACGGCAATTTTTCTAAAGGTTTTAAAGTTCCGTCTAAAATTTGCAATTTTATTGAATCGTATAAAAATTCGCAAAGGGATTTTTCTTTTCGGTTTTCAAAAGAAATT
>CAVHIX010000131.1:0-5549 GCA_963636135.1 Anaerovoracaceae bacterium | reverse complement strand
GCGATTTTGTGCGTTTTCGGATTTTTATTTTTGCTTTTTCCTTCAATATTACTCTCAAAAGTTTTAAAACTTGAATCCGGGTACAAGGGATTAAAATGGGGGAGCACGATTAGCGATGTTCGAACCTGGGCTTCAAAAAATACGACAAATTTTTCGTTTAAAAAGTGCGAGCAAGGTCATTTTGGTGGCGTTTGTTACAAATTAAAATTGAAAAATGCTGAAAATTCAAAAATCGATTTTTTGGAATTTCAATTTCAAAATGAAAAATTAATCTGCGTTGTAGAATCGTTTTTTGAAACGGAAGAAAGTTTTGAAAATCTTACGGAAGAATCTTTTTTGCGCGGAACAAAACTTGATTCAGAAATTAAAAAAATTAAAGGGAAAAAATACGAATTTAGCCATTATGTTTTGCCTTTAGTTCATAAAAATGCGGCAAACGGAACAAAAATTTTGGAATTGTATTCGGCGCTTATAAAATCCTCGGTGGACGAAAATGAAACAAAAGATTTTCACGCGGAAAAATTTCAGTTTACGGTAAAATATTTCGGCTACGATTACAATCATTTTGAAGATGAAGAAAATATAGACTTCAGATTTTGATTTTTTATTTATTTGATTTTTTATACGGAATTTTATATATTAGAAAGTGAAAAAATGTAGAAATCCTTGCGTTTTTTTGACATTTAGTAAATTTTAAATGGTAGAAGGTGAATATATGTCTAAAGAATTAACTCCAATTACTTTGCTCTGCGGTTATTTGGGAGCTGGAAAAACAACTTTAATGAACAAAGTTTTGACAAATCAGAAAGGTTATAAAGTTGCAGTAATTGTAAATGATATTGGAGAAGTTAATGTTGATGAAGCATTAATTACAAAAGGGGCAAATATTACAGATACTTCAAGCATTGTTGGTCTTCAGAATGGTTGTATTTGCTGTACTTTAAAATCAGATTTAGTAAAACAGATTGAAGATTTAATTAAAACTAAAAAATTTGACTATATTTTAATTGAAGCGAGCGGAGTTTGTGAACCAATGCCAATCGCAGCTGCAATTCAGCAGATTGAAAATGGCGTTCTCGATAATGTTGTAAGCGTAGTTGACGCAAAACGCCTTGTAGACGAATTTGCAGGCGGGGACAATCTTCTTAAAAAAGATATGGAAGAAGAAGATATTGAATCTTTGCTCGTTCAGCAGATTGAATTCTGTTCAACTTTGATTATTAACAAAAAAGATTTAGTTTCTGATGAAGAATTGAAAAAAGTTCGCGCAGTTGTAAAAGCTTTGCAGCCACATGTAAAATTGATTGAAACAAGTCAAGGAAATGTTGATGTAAAAGACATTTTGGAAACTTCTCGTTTTGATTTTGAAACAGTTTTCAATTCTGCAGCGTGGGTTCAGCACCTTGAAAATGCCGAAGAAGATGACGATGATGATGACGAACACGAAGAACATGAACATCACCACGAACATGAACACGATGAACACGATCATGAAAATCCTGCTCACGGTGAAGAAGGACACAAATGCGATGAACATTGCCATCATCACCACCACGAACACAATCACGAAGGTGCCGACGAAGATGAATACGGAATTGGAAACTTTGTTTACTACCGCCGCCGTCCGTTCAGCCGCGAAAAATTAGAAGAATACGCTTCTCGCTGGCCAAGAAATATTATTCGTTGTAAAGGGGTTTTATGGTTCAGTGATGAACAGGATATGGCTTATGTTTTTGAAACTTCTGGTAGACAGATTCAGGCTGGGGCTTCTGGAACATGGCTTGCTTGTGCTTCTAAAAAAGAACAGGAAGAAGTTTTGGCATCTGAACCAAAAATGCGTGAAGAATGGGACGAAAAAGTTGGCGACAGAATGATAAAACTTTGTATCATCGGCCAAAAGCTTGATAAAGCTCAAATTTCAAAAGATTTAGATTCTCTTTTGGATTAGGTATTTTTAAATGGAAAAAAATAATCTTGTTGAAAATAAAATGGGGACAATGCCAGTATTAAAATTGATTTTTAATATGTCCCTGCCAATTATGTTTTCTATGTTGGTAATGGCACTTTACAATATTGTAGACAGCATTTTCGTTGGTCAGATTAGCGACGAAGCATTGACTGCGGTTTCTCTTGCTTTTCCAATCCAGAATTTAATGGTTTCATTTGCGATCGGAACTTCAGTTGGTGTAAATGCTTTGCTTTCTTTGCGGTTGGGGCAGCGCAGACAAGACGATGTAAACAAAACTGCAATGAACGGCGTTTTTCTTGCAATTGTAACATGGATTGTTTTTGCAATCGTTGGGCTTTTTTGTGCATCTTCTTATGTAAAATCGCAAACTGAAAATCCTTTAATTATTGAGCTTGCTGAAGAATATTTGGGTGTAATTTTAATTTTCGGATTCGGGCTTTTCTGTGAAACGATGTTTGAACGGCTTTTGCAGGCTACGGGGCGAACTTTTTTCTCGATGATTTCGCAGCTTTTGGGCGCCGTTTTTAACATTATTTTTGACCCGCTTTTGATTTTTGGAATTGGATTTTTCTCGGAAATGGGAATTAAGGGCGCAGCGTTGGCTACAGTTTTAGGTCAGATTTTTGCGTGTCTTGTTTCAATCGTTTTAAATCTTAAAAAGAATCACGATGTTCAATTCAACATAAAAAATATTATTCCGCACGGAGCAATTATCGTTCAGATTTATAAAGTTGCAATTCCTGCGATTTTGATGAGTTCGATTACTTCCGTAATTACATATTTTTTAAATCTGATTTTTAAAGGAATTCCAAACGGTGGCGACGATGCGATTACAGTTTACGGAATTTATTTTAAACTCAATAGTTTTATTTTTATGCCAGTTTTTGGGCTGAATAACGGAATTATTCCAATCATCGCGTATAATCTTGGGGCAAATCACCGAAAACGAATTACAAAAGCTATAAAATATGCACTTTTAATCGCGTTTATAATTATGTCGTTCGGCGTTCTTTTGTTTGAAGTTGTTCCGCAGATTCTGTTGGGCCTTTTCACTCAAACTACAAAATTAATTGAAATGGGAACGGTTGCTCTTCGCGTTATAGCTCCTTCTTTCTTGGGCGCGGCAGTTGCAATCACTCTTTCTTCAATTTTTCAGGCTCTCGGAAACGCAATTTACAGTTTAATCGTTTCGTTTAGTCGTCAGGTAATCGTTTTTCTTCCGGCGGCTTATTTATTGGGAAGAACGGGAAATATTGACAATGTTTGGTGGTGCTTTTTAATCGCAGAATGTATGTCAATTGGAATGTCGCTCTTTTTGATGCGTAGAATATACAAAAAAAAGATTTCTTTAATGCCAAAAGAATAACGAAATGTATGGAGGGTGTAATGGAGGAAAAAATGAACAATGTAGAAATTCTTGATTCGACATTAAGAGATGGGGCTCAAGGTGAAGGAATTAGCTTTTCAGTTCAGGATAAAATTCACATTTGCCAGGCTTTAGATGATTTAGGAATCAGTTTAATAGAAGCAGGAAATCCAGGCTCAAACCCAAAAGATATGGAATTCTTTCAGGAAATGAAAAAGATTCATCTTAAGAATTCAAAACTTGCCGCTTTTGGTTCAACCCGCAGAAAAGACATTAAATGTGCAGAAGATGTAAATCTTCAAAGTCTTTTGGCTGCAGGAACAGAAGTTGTAGTTATTTTTGGAAAAAGCTGGACTTTTCAGGTTACAGATATTTTAAAAACAACGCTTGAAGAAAATCTTTTGATGATTAAAGATACTTGTTCATTTTTGCGTGAGAATGGCCGCCACGTAGTTTATGACGCAGAACACTTTTTTACAGGATTCCTTGCAGACCCAGATTATGCGTTAAAATCAATTGAAGCCGCTGTTGAAGGTGGAGCAGAAACAATCGCTCTTTGCGAAACTAAAGGCGGCTGTATGCTAAAAGATTGCGAAAAGGCGGTTAAAGCGGCAGTTGAAAAAATTGCAGGACGAGCAAAAATCGGAATCCATACGCACAACGATTGCGGTCTTGCAGTTGCAAATTCTTTAGTTGCAGTTGAAAGTGGTGCACGCCATGTTCAAGGAACTTTTTTGGGCTTTGGCGAACGAACAGGAAACGCAAATTTAAGTTGTATTATTCCAGATTTGCAGTTAAAAATGGGATTTTCTTGTATTCCACAGGAAAAGATGAAAAACCTTACTTCAATTGCAAAACGTGTTGCAGAAATTACAAATATTGCACTTAACAATCAACTTCCGTTTGTTGGTGGTGCAGCGTTCAGTCACAAGGCTGGAATGCACATTGACGCAGTTTTAAAAAATCCTGAAGCATACGAGCATATTTCGCCGGATGTTGTTGGAAATGAAAGAGTTTTCCTTATGAGTGAAGTAGCAGGTCGTTCTACAATTATAGAAAAGATTCAGAAAATTGACCCGACTATTACAAAATCCAGCCCTCAGGTTGCAGAGCTTGTTGCAAAAATGAAAGATCTTGAGTTTGAAGGCTACCAGTTTGAAGGTGCCGACGGTTCATTTGAACTTTTGGCCAGAAAAGTTATTGGCCGCTATAAGCCGTTTTTTACTCTTCATTATTATCAGACAAATGGCGTAAATCCTCGACCGGAAGAAGGCGTTTGTGCCTGTGCTCAGATTAAACTTGAAGTTGAAGGTCAGATTGAAGTTACCGCTGGCGAAGGCGATGGTCCTGTAAATGCGTTAGATATTGCTTTAAGAAAAGCGTTGAGCCGTTTTTATCCAGCTGTAAATCAGATTCGCTTAACAGATTATAAAGTTCGCGTTTTAGACGGAAAAAGTGCCACAGCATCAAAAGTACGCGTTTTAATTGAATCAAGCGACGGAAAGAATACATGGACAACAGTTGGTGTAAGTTGCGACGTTATGGAAGCCAGCTGGCTTGCCCTTTGCGATTCTTTTGAATACAAACTTATAAACGATATTGAAAAACATTTAGGACGATAAAATGTGGTTTTTGTTTGCACTTTTTTCTGCTTTTTTTGCGAGTCTTACTTCAATTTTTGCAAAAATCGGAGTTGAAGGTGTAAACTCAAATCTTGCAACTGCAATCCGCACGGTTGTAGTGCTTTTTATGTCATGGCTTATGGTTTTTGTTACGAATAGCAGTCAAGGCATTACGGAAATCAGTCGAAAAAGCTGGATTTTTTTAATTATTTCGGGGCTTTTTACAGGATTTTCGTGGCTTTGCTACTATAAGGCCCTTCAACTTGGAGAAGCGTCAAAAGTCGTTCCAATCGACAAAATGTCTACAGTTCTTACTCTTATTTTAGCCTTTATTTTTTTACATGAACAATTCACTTTTAAAAGTGCAATCGGCTGTGTTCTGATTACGGCAGGCACTCTTTTTATGGTTTTGTAAGTTTTTTTTAATTAGGTGATAATTCCTTTGACGATAATAAGGAAAATGTGGTATATTTATGTGAGAAAAGGAAATGCCCCGAACATCGGGTTATCTCCACATAGGTTAATAGCCGTCTGTGTGTCAAACGAGGGCGGCTATATTTTTACTCATTCTTATCTTTAAGGTAAGAGAGTG
>CAVHIX010000130.1:0-5634 GCA_963636135.1 Anaerovoracaceae bacterium | reverse complement strand
GTGTGTAATCTCTTAAATCCTTATTTTTAAAGCAAAAAAAATTATCTTTCCTCCCAAAATAACAAAAAACTCTAGCTACTAAATTATCGTAAATCGGAAAGACCTGAGGTTTATGAATAGCACAATATTTTGTAGAAAAGACGTACTCACGCCTATTTGTGTTCTCGCGATTTTTCGTTGCATCAGCAATTTTATTCACAATGGTAACATCATTTTTTTCAAGTTCAGGGTCGATTTTTAAATTAAATATAACTTCCGCCACCGAATAAGTCGCTTTTATCGCTGTTGAATAAAAATCATTTAAGATAGCAGTTTTTATAAGAATTCCTTCAATGTTATCATTTTTAGGATATTGAGCAAAAACTTTTTCAACTGCTTTTCCTTGTTTTTTGTAATGTTCATCAGAAAACTGTTGGTATTTTTGACACTCTTCTTTTGAAGGCGTTGGAATTGGTAGTGCTGAATCACTACCATTGCTTTGTGACATAATGCTTTTCTCCCTCTTTTTAATCGCGAAATCGAGAGAGTGAAACGAACGAGATTTCGCGATTAAGGTGTTTTTGTCAAACACCTTAATGCTATAGCATTAAGGTCAAAAAAATAGTTTTTATAGAAAAGAGAAAATCTTTGATTCTTTATCATGGGAACAATGTATCTGTAGAAAAAAATTGACCTTTACCGAGAAGGTGCAGCATATATTTATTAATATTATTTGGAAGAACAAATGTGTTAGGGATTGTAGGGGCGGCGAAGCCGTTCCGTAGTAGAGAGAAGGCGAAGCCTGAACGGAACGGAGGAATGAAGATAGCACGAAGTGCGTACGTAACCCCGCTACCTGCAACGAGCACGAAGTGCGAAGTTTCAAGCAAAAGCCCGACCCGAGTCTTGCGGCGGGGAACGCCAAAAAAATCTTCCTACTACTTTCCAATCCAAGCTTTAACTTCTTTTTTCACCGTGACCGAATCTTTTTGAGCCACAGTTCCACGGATTGAAAGGACTTCTTTTACATTTGCGCCTTTTACAACTTTCTGAATCTTGCCTTGAGTTCCGCTTGCACCACTTCCTTCATTGGTACAGAAAGGTTTTACGGTTTTTCCGCTCAAATCAACTGAATCCAAAAAAGTGTAAACGCACATCGGGGCATTTCCCCACCAAATCGGATAGCCTAAATAAATCGTGTCATACTGTGAAAGGTCTGGAATTTTTGTGGAAAGTTCAGGGCGAGCATTTTCGCGAAGTTCAGTTTGCGCAACTCTAGTCGTTTCGCTGTAGCCTTCCGGGTATTCTTTTACGGTTTTAAGTTCCAATAAATCCGCCCCAGTTTGAAGAGCAATTTCTTTTGCAACTTTTGCCGTATTTCCTTCTTTGATTACGCCAACTCCATACTGTTCGCCAGTTTTTGAATAATAAACTACAATTGATTTTGCATTTGCAATTCCTGTCATAAAAATAACTCCTAAAAATAAAGCAAGTTTTTTCATTTTTCCTCCAATTTTATTACATATTATAATTAATATACAAAATAAGCAACTAATAGTTACATATTTTAAAATTTTTTTAAAATTTGACTTTTTTCCAGAATGATGTATCATATAAAAAATCTGATTTTGGAGAAAATTATGTTTTCAATGTACTGCGATTCTACAAAAAATATTATGATGAAATTACCAGACGACATTCCCGAAGAAATGATTTTCACTCTTGCAGCCGATCAACTTGCAGAAACTCCAAATTCTCTAGAATCTAAATTTACTGCCTTTTACGATTTTACGAATTCTCACGCAACTTTTGAAAAAAACGATATTGTCCCTGCCGATTTGATGAATATTTAATTTTCGCTGATTGAAAAAAATGCCACTTCCGACTGCCATGCAAAGATCGTATTTTTTGCCGCGTTTACAAGCAACAACAGGATTTTATTTAATTCTTCGCTACCCAAAGCAAGACTGATTTTGTGTCCGTACAAAGAATTTTCACTGTCAAACCATTTTGTAATTTCACTAGAAGAAATCCGGCGTTTTTCCTTAAAAATCTGAACGGCACTCTGAACTTTAAAACCCGATTTTAAAAATTCATCGCTAATCGTTTTACTATTCCAACTAAAAATTGAATTTTCTTTACTATTAAAAAATTCTTCTTCAGCTTTTTCCATTTTTTCAAGAATCGATTTATAAACGCCAATCGTTTGCGGAGTTAAAATCTGTTCTTTTATTAAACGACTGATTTTTTGCCCTCCACTAGGAATTTTCTGCGAAATTATAATCCTAAATCCGTCGGCTAAAGGCCTTTCTTCAATTTCAGTTGAAACTTCTTCCGTAAAAGATTCTTGCGGTTCGTAAAAATTTTTAATTTCCTGCTCAACTTCATCATTGATTTCTTTGTCGTCGGTAAAAAGTTTTCCAACATTTTTTTGCTTATTGCAGATTACCGAAAAAGATTCCGCCAGGGCCTCAATCGATTTTTTTGAAACAAACGGATCTTTAAAGAAAATTCTGTCAAAAATCGCGCCATCATACTGAAAATTCAAAATCATTTCTTTAAATTTCTGAGACGTCAAAAAATCTGTACTACTAGATTCTGGCCTAAACTGAAGAATCGGTTTATCAAGATTTCCGAGCGTTCTTCCGTATTGCTCTAAAATTTCTTTTCCTTTTTGAGTTCTGCACACGCCGCAAGTTACACCTTCCGGAGTTTTTCGGGCAACTTCCCAAAGCAAAAGGCCATCGTCGGCATTCCAAATTAAACTTCGATAATGACGGGCCAAATCTGCCATTTTTATCATCGTGTCGCGCAAAGAAAGTAAAATTTCTGAACGATTTGAATCAAGTCGCGACTGCCACATTTTATCCGCACGCGTTAAAGCCGATTCTTTTGCTGAATCTTCCGGACTGAATGTTAAATTTTCTACATTCTTTGAAGAACTATTTTCAAAATGCTGATTTATCCACCATTCGCTAATCGGATTTACACCAAATTCCGACATTTTTTGAGATTTTTCTTTTAATAAATCAAAAGTTTTTTCTTTTGCACTAGAGCCCGTTTCTTCCGGCGATTGTTCCTGCTGATTTCCTAAAATTGACGCAATCTGCAATTCCCGACGGCTCAAAACTTCTTCGCGAATTTGTTTTTCATATCCTTGAGTGCTTGGAGTATAAAAAATCCGCCCTGCAAGCGCATCCGGTAAATATTGCTGAGCCACCCAGTGATCCCGATACGCATGAGGATACAAATATCCCGCACCATGCCCAAAACCTTCCCCATCGCGACTAGAATCTTTTAAGTGATTTGGAACTTCAACATCTTCTTTTTCAACTGCAGAAAGTGCATCAAAAAACGCCATACTGGAATTCGATTTTGGCGCCGTAGAAAGATAAAGCGCCGCATGTGCCAGAAAATATCGTCCTTCCGGGAGCCCAACCCTATCAAACGCCTGAGCACAACTTTCCACAACAGTAATCGCATTCGGATCGGCAAGGCCAGTATCTTCACACGCAGAAATCAACATTCTTCTAAAAATAAAATGCGGATCTTCACCAGCACGAACCATTCTCGCAAGCCAATAACAAGATGCATCTGGGTCTCGCCCACGCAAACTTTTTATAAATGCACTGATAATGTCGTAATGATAATCCCCATCGCGATCGTAAAGCACAACTTTTTTCTGAATCGATTCTTCACACGCTTCTTTTGAAATATAAATCGTTGAACCATACGCCGGAACCGGATTATTTTTATCAGGATTCCATTTTTCCGGGGTCGTTTCAACCGCCAATTCAAGCGCATTTAAAAGTGAACGGGCATCCCCATTTGCAGTTTCAATTAAATGTTCCAACGCACCAGATTCAAATTCAATTTTGTAATTTCCGTAACCGCGCTCTTTATCGGTTAGGGCCTGTTCTGCGGCTTTTTGCAAATCTTGTTTTGTAAGTGGCTTTAACTGAAAAACACGCGAACGACTTACAAGGGCCTTATTCACTTCAAAAAACGGATTTTCAGTTGTAGCGCCAATTAGAATAATCGTGCCATTTTCAACCCACGGCAAAAGCGCATCCTGCTGACTTTTATTCCAACGGTGAACTTCGTCCACAAAAAGAATTGTACGCCTTCCGTACAGATTAAAATATTCTTCTGCCTGTTTGATTGCCGAACGAATATCTGCAACGCCAGTTAAAACTGCATTCAGCGTAATAAAATTTGATTTTGTATGATTTGCAATAACTCGTGCTAAAGTTGTTTTTCCAGAACCCGGGGGCCCATAAAAAATTACAGAAGTAAGCTGATCTGCCGCAATCGCTCTACGCAAAAGCCGCCCTTTTCCAACAATGTGATCCTGACCAATATATTCGTTTAAATTTCTTGGTCTCATTCTAGAAGCGAGCGGTTCCCGAGAAGAATTTGAAGAATTGAACAAATCCTGAGGCATTTTACTCCCTGTTCCAGTTCCCACGAGATTTATAATATGACCACAAACCTCTGTGACTATCGTTCGCCCCGGAATTAGTTTCTGTGTACAAAAAGTCCATCGCAGAATATCGGGTTGCTTCTTTTCCGCCTAAACTAGGATCTACAGTAAACAAAACTGGAATCATATAAGGGCTCGTCATAATATCGTTTGTGTTTAATCCGTCAAAACTAGAAGATTTTGTAATCGAATTTCCATCTTCAGAAATTGTAGCTCTGTAAACGCCGTTTCCTTTAGTTCCAAAAAGAATGTCATCTTTACTTGCAGAAGCCGAAATTATATCTTTACTGGAATTCATATCAACTTCTTTTAAAGAATCAGGGCGTTCTATTGATTTTCCAGCAGAATCATGCAATCCAGACCAATATGCAATCATCTGATTTACAGAAAAAGTTTCAGAAACCTCTTCATTATTTTTAATTTTTTTTGCCTGAACTGTTGAGGCACTTTCAAAATCGCTTTTTGTAAAATAATAGGCCTTTGTTCCACTTGCATAACAAATCCAAGTTGCATCTGAAGTTTTTGTTGCATTGCTAGTCGCCGCGATATTCGGTAAAAAAACAACCTTTCCGCCTAAATCAACGGCACTTTCAGATTTATTAGAAATCGTTTCGTTGTAGCAATTACTAGCGTCATCCCCGCCAACAGAATAAGTATAATTCCCAGAAGAATCTTTTTCTCGTTTACTATAATAAATTACACTGTCGATTGCACCATTTTTTAATTCGTAAACTACGCTTTCAACTTCACCAATTTCATTACCAGATTTGTCATAAGCGGTAAACCACAAACCGTAAGTTCCAACGCGCATAAATGTTCTACGATTTTCAACTTTTGGCGTATTTGTACAGAAAAGCTGATAACGCAAATCAGTTCCGTAATTATCTTTTTTGCCAGTTTTAAAATAATTGTCAAAAGTTTTTGTAATCGGCGAATCTTCACCAACAAAACTCCAAGAATCGTCTACATTGTCTAAAGTATACAATTTAAAACGATACGGAACATTTCGGCCTTTGTCGTCGTATTTTTCCCACAAAACCGTTAAAGCATACAAAGTACTAGAATTTTTATCAGAATTATAATTTGAAGCAAGTTTTACAATATATTCACCATCAAAACCTTCACCATAATAATTATAACCAAGCCCAGAAATTCCACTTTGGCCTTTGATC
>CAVHIX010000129.1:0-5687 GCA_963636135.1 Anaerovoracaceae bacterium | reverse complement strand
ACTTGAACTTCCGTTAAAAGTTATTTTAACAGAAAACGGAGCGTCAAATTTTATCAGTCACAAAAAAAGACTCTTACGCTTTAGACTTGCGGACAATGTTGATGAATACGGAATTTCGTTAAATCAATTTTCGCCACAGTCAATTCAGAGTATGCTTTTGCTTGATTATATCTCTAAAATTGAAATTTCAATGCCGGAATTCGTTTCTTCTCGCCAGGAAGTAATGGATCTTTCAAAACTTGTAGTTTATTCTCTTTTGTATAAACAGTTTGATCGCGATATTTATGCCGCTTTAATTCAGTGTACTTGTGTTCGCGAACATAACAGAAAACATCCTGCAAATCTTATTGATGAAAAAACTCGAATCGCAGAAAAGCAGCTTAGAGCCGTTCTTTCAAATCCAAAAATGGATGCCGTAATTCAGGAAAAACGAAAAGAAATCCTTGAGCCAGTTTGGAAAGAAATCCAGGAAAATAAAGATTATTCAATTGAAGAAAAAAATATTTATATGCTTATGTCAGAAAAGTTCATGAACAGAATGAGCCTTATGAACTGGTATATAATTACGCTTTTTCAGAAAGACGATAATTTTACGCAGATGATTAGTCAAATCCGTAATCTTTTGGCGCAATATATGGAAAAGTCAAAGGTCGCAGAATATATTTCCGTAATGGTTATGGAATTGGCGTTAAACAGTGAAAATACAAATATCCGTAAAGAAGCAAAAAGAATGTATCCTGATGTTGACGATTTAGATGCTTTGGTTTTAGACCCAGAAGTTCGTTCAAAAATCGTAAAGGCTCTCGAAGCAAAACATTCGCTTGTATTCTTGTCTTGGAAACTTGGAGGCGGTTCTTCTTCAATCGGTAAGCAGGGGCGACTTCAAATCACTTTGTACAATAAAAACGACGATTTCCAGGAAATTAAAGACGATATCGAAACAAAAATGACAGCTGATACTAAAAAACGAACGCTGATTGACTTTTACCGAGAATTGCCGGAAGGTCAGGAAGGCACAGACTTAGGTTTGTATTATCTTTCTTACCTTGACGATGCCTGTAAAAAAGTAAATGTCAAGTTTGAATCTTTAGTAAATCAGTTTGCCTCAAACGATTTGACGGTCATAAATCTGATTTTCAACTTTTAATTTATGAAAAAAAAATCTTTTAAAAATAAAATATTTTTTCTCTTTTTGGCGGTTGTTTCGGGCAGTTTTTTTAGTTGTTCGGATTCAACGCCGTCTCTTGCAAATTGTACTTCAACCGTAATTTTTTCTTATAAAGACGATTCTTCGTTGCCGGATGTAAAACTTTCGGCGTATGTTGAAACGATTAGCGAAGTTAGAAGAGTTGATTTTTTTTCTGTGGAAAACAGGGCAAGCAAAATAAAATGGGTTGTTGAAAATCCGTACATTTTTACAGATTTAAAAAATAATTGGGCAAGCGGAATAAATCTTTTAACAAACGAAGGCGAAACGATTCCGACGGGCGTTTACGATGTTTTGTATCAAGATGCGCAAGGCCAGCAAGTTTCGGGACTTTTGAATGTTTATTACCCACAAGAATTATACGAAAAAAATTTTTTAGAAGCTGAATCGTTTTTGAAAGATTTGACTGTAAAAAATATCGTTTTTTATGATAAAAATGATGTTTTAGTTTCGTTCGTGGCATTTAATTCTTCTTGGGCGAATGATGATGAAATTTTTAGTTCAAATGCGTCTGATGCTCAAAAATACAGAATCTGTTACAGTTCAAAAGAAGGCTCATATATTGTTCTTTCAAAATATGTAGAAAAATCAGAAAAGATAATAGAAGAAACTCAAACTCAAGATAGCGAAAAAAATTAAGGAAAATATGAAAACTAACGATAATTCAGAAAATTTACAACCAGAAGAAAAAGGGGCATTTTACAGAACAGTAAAAACTTATGTTTTGCGAGTTGGTAGAATGACTGACGCTCAGGAAAAGGCGTACAAAGAACTTTCGCCGGTTTTTTGTATTCCGTACACAGAAAAAAAATTAAATTTTATCGACATTTTTGGAAACGCAAATCCTGTAATAATTGAAATCGGTTTTGGAATGGGGGATGCGACTAGCATTATCGCCGAACAAAATCCTGACATTAATTACATTGGAATTGAAGTTCATACCCCGGGCGTTGGAAAACTTTTAAACGAAATCAAGCAAAAACAGTTAAAAAATCTTTATATAATTGAATACGATGCCCTTGAAGTTCTAAAAAATATGATTCCAGATTCTTCAGTGAACGGATTTCATATATTTTTTCCTGATCCTTGGCCAAAAAAACGCCATCACAAACGAAGATTGCTTCAGCGGCCGCGAACGGATTTAATCGCTTCAAAACTTTCAAAAGACGGCTACATTTATTTTGTTACCGATTGGAAAGAATACGCAGATTTTGCATTAGATCAGTTAAATCAGACTCCGGGAATTAAAAATAAATATGAATCTTATGCTGAAAAACAAACCTGGCGCCCAGAAACAAAATTTGAGCGAAAGGGAATAAACGCTGATCGGGTAATTACAGAATTAATGTTTGTAAAAAGCGAGTAAATATGGATTTATTTGATTTAGGCGAACTCGAAACTGAAAATCAGAAAAAAAAGCGTGCACAAGAGTTAGAATCTTTAGTAAAAAAATATCAGGCGTCTTATTATAACGGAGAAGCTGAAATTTCGGATGCGGAATTTGATAAGCTTTGGGATGAATTAAGGGAATTAAATCCAAAAAGTGAAGTTTTTAGCAAAGTTGGGGCTGATTCTGGAAATTTTAAAAAAGTTCATCATGTTATGCCAATGGGAAGTCAGGAAAAAGCTGCAAATCCTGAACAGTTTTTGTCGTGGGCGCAAAATCATATTTACGATGAATATTTGGTTGAATATAAATTAGACGGTGCTTCTCTTGAACTTCAGTATCAGGCGGGAACTTTAGTTTGCGCGGTAACTCGCGGGGACGGTTCAATTGGGGATGAAATTACGCAAAATGCAAAAAAAATGCAGGGCGTTTTTACTGAACTAAAAATCGATGGTAAAAAAATAGATTTTACGGGTGGAATTCGTGGCGAAGTTATAATGACTCACGAAATTCACAAAAAATTTTACAGCGATAAAGCAAATTGCCGAAATGCCGCAAACGGTTTAATGAAGAAAAAAGATGGGACTGGCAGTGAAAATCTAATGCTGATTTGTTACGATGCCCTTTCTACCGACGGAAAAACTTTTTTTAACGATGAAGAAGAAAAAATTTCGTTTTTGAAAAAATGTGGATTTAATGTTTCGCCTTTAAAAATTTGTAAAAATCCGCAGGAAGTAATCGATTATCGCTCTCATGTAATGGAAGGCAGAAAATCTCTTTCTTATGATATTGACGGTCTTGTAATCAAGGAACGAAAAATTAATCTTGAAGATTTAAGTAGAACGCGCCCTGATCGGCAGATTGCGTTTAAGTTTAGTCTTGATGAAGAAATTTCTGTTTTGCGTGATGTTGAATGGAGCAAAAATGGAACGACTTATACTCCGGTTGCAATTTTTGACAATGTTGAATTAAATGGAACGACAGTTAGCCGGGCAAGCCTTGCAAATCCTGGAACGATGAAAGATTTGGGCGTAAAAATAGGATGTAAAGTCGTTGTAGTTAAACGCGGAGAAATCATTCCAAAAATTGAAAATTGTATTCACGAAAATCCGCAAGATGAAAAAGAAATTGAGATTCCGACTGTTTGCGAAACTTGCGGTTCAATTTTGGTAAACGAAGGAACAAGGCTTTATTGTGCGAATAAAAATTGTTCAAAACGGCTCATTCATATGATAAAAAAATGGGTCAGCGTAATTGATATTCGTGATTTGGGCGAAACCTTAATTGAAAATCTTTTTAATGCTAAAATTATTCAAAAAATTTCTGATATTTATAAATTGAAAGAAGAAGATTTGATTCCGTTTTTCTTAAATGAAGAGAGCATTTCAAAAGAAAAAGAATCTTTAGGGGCAAAAAAAGTTATAAAATCGATTGAAAATCATAAAAATGTTTCTTTGGAATCGTTTGTGGCCGGTTTTGATATTGAAGGAATCGGGGAAACTACAGTTTCAAAATTGGTTTCGTCGGGATTTGACACTTTGGAAAAACTTTTTTCGCTTACGGAAGAACAAATTGCAAATGTTTACGGATTTGCAGAAATTACGGCTAAAACTTTTGTAGAGGGCCTAAAAGAAAATCAGGAAGAAATGAAATATCTTGCAAGTAATTTTATAAAAATAAAAGAATCTTTTTCCGGGATTTTGACGGGCCTTTCGTTTTGTTTTACAGGAGAATTAAAAACGCTAAAACGCCAAGATGCCGAAAAAATGGTAAAAGAGCAGAACGGGACTGTAAAATCGAGCGTTACAAAAGATTTAAGTTTTCTTGTTACAAACGATACGACTTCGGGTTCTTTAATTTTTTTGTTTTTCTTATTTTTTGACGCAATTTCGATTCATAGATTAAAAAATCATTCTGAAAATCTTATTGTGCCGCTTGATTACCCGATTATGCGAATCGTTTTTTTTGGAAAAAGTGAAGATGCTGGCATAAAAACGCTCAGTGCAAAATTTTCGATTCTGGATTTTAACGGTTCTGAAGTTTCTGTGATTGAACGCTCCTGGAAAAGCGATGCCCTTGAGCTTGTTTTTAAAAAGGTTCGATTTGGAAAAAAAGTTTTTTATTTTCCGCAGAAGATTTACGGAATGAATTACGACAGTTTTAAAAATTCGTGGAAAACTGAAAATTCTGGAATAAACTTAGTTCCGTACTATTTAGAAAACGGTCAGTGCCTTTTGTATAATTCAGTTACAAAAAATGATTTTGCAAAAAAATTATACAAAATTGCAGATTTTGCCTTTACCCGAATTTCAATTTTTTCAAAAAAATATTGCTCTCAAGAAAAAATTATGCTCACCAATTTTAATCCCGCACAGATTTACAATGTTGTAATTAACGGGGAAGGCGAGTTGGAAATTTTGAAGTAAAAATTTATTCCAAAAACTCTGGAACGCCGCCCCATTCGCCGGACATATAATTTTCTTCAAAAACTTTGTCAATTCTTACTTGTTTTTCTTCGAGGCTGAAAAGAGTTGAAGTTCTGTCTTTGTTTGAGTCGCAGAGCCAAATTTCATCGCGGCGTAAAAGTGCGTGTTTCATAATTCGGGTTTCGTGCGTTGTTGTTACAAGTTGAATTTTCTTGCCATTTGTGTATTCAAAAAATTTTTTCATAAATTCAATTGTGAGTTTTGGATGCAGGCTTCGATTTAATTCGTCCATTATGAAAACTTTTTCTTTTTTATTTACAAGAATTTCAAGAAGTTGGAAAAGTCGGTGAGTGCCGTCACTTTCGTTTGCCATATGAAATTCAATTTCTTTTTCGCCGATTTTGTGAACGAATTTTAAAACATAAAAATGAAATTTCCTGTCATCTTCGAGTGAAATTATAAAAATATCGTTCCTGTTTCGGATTACAGAAGAATATTTTTTGTTCGCAGCGACCATCATTGGATTTTGCAAAGTCTGATTAAAAATCAGCATATCCATATTGATTCTTTGCTGAAGCAGTGGGTCAAGATTTTCAAAAACTTTTTCTTTTGTAACTTTTTCTAATTTAATTTTTTCGATTCCTGTGTCAAATTCTTTTAAAAGGCG
>CAVHIX010000128.1:0-5762 GCA_963636135.1 Anaerovoracaceae bacterium | reverse complement strand
GCATAACCCGAACTTTCGTTTGGAGTTTCAAGAATAAAAGGCAATTTTTTCAATGCAGAATGATTTGTAAATCGCACAAGAGCTTCAAATCCGATTTTTCCTTCACCAATTTTTGCGTGCCTATCCTTATGAGAATTGCAATCGTTCAAACTATCGTTTAAATGACAAGCTTTTAATCGTTCAAGGCCAATAATTTTATCAAATTCCGAAATAACGCCGTCCAAATCGTGAACAATGTCATACCCGGCATCCCAAATATGACAACTATCCATACAAACGCCCAAAAATTCCTTTGAAGAAAAACCAAGCAATTCTTCCGTTCGGTCAATAATTTTTTTAATTTCTTCAAATTTACAACCGATTTCAGAACCTTTTCCCGCCATCGTTTCAATCAGAATTTTTGTATTTTGCATTGTCTGATTTTGAATAGACGATTTTATCACTTCAGAAAGCATTTGTGCCGTAAATTCAATTCCAACTTCCGTTCCTTGCTTTACATGACTACCGGGGTGAAAATTGTAAAAATTTCCAGGCACAAAACTCATTCTTTTAAGGTCATCAATCATCATTTGTTTTGCAAAATTTCGTAAACCTTCATCCGCAGAACAAGGATTCATTGTGTAAGGCGCATGTGCTACAAGATTTGAAAAATTCTTTTCTTTTGCAAACAGACAAAATTCTTTTGCATCATTTTTATCAATTTCTTTTGCCTGTCCACCGCGCGGATTTCTTGTAAAAAAAGCAAAAGTGTCGGCATTCACGCTAACAGCTTCTTTTGCCATCGCCATAAATCCACCAGAACTCGATTCATGATAACCTATATGTAACATTTTTATTCCTTAGTGTGCAATTCCACGAATTTGAGAAAGATTTGAAATCCCTTTTCGTGTCATATATTTTTCAAGACCGTCAATACATTCAATCATTGTATACGGATTTGCAAAAGTATTTGTTCCGCATTCAACCAAAGAAGCCCCCGCCATAATGAATTCAACAACATCAGACCAACAAGAAACGCCCCCAATCGCAACAATCGGCTTTTGTTTTTCTTTTGGAAGAGTCAAAATTGCATCATAAAGTTCATAAATCAAACGAACTGCAATAGGCCGAACTGCAGGACCACCAAAACCAGCTTTAACTTTACTGAAAACAGGGCGACCAGTTTCAATATCAATTGCAACTCCCTGAAACGAATTACAAAGCGAAATTGCATCCGCACCAGCTTCAATACAACCGAGAGCAACTTCATTCAATTCCGGAGACTGAGGAGTAAGTTTTACCCAAAGCGGTTTAGAAATAATTTTTCGAATTTCAGAAACAACCGTCTGTGCCGAAGAACATTTCATTCCAAAAGCCGCACCACCAGCTGAAACATTTGGGCAAGAAATATTCAATTCAATAACAGGAACATTCGTTTTTTCAAGAAGTTTTGCACCTTCAATATAACTTTGCAAATCAGAACCACTCAAATTTGCAATCGTAACTGGTTCCATTTCAAGCATTTTAGGAAGTTCGTTTTCAATAAAATGAGGAATTCCAGGATTCTGCAAACCGATTGAATTCATCAAACCACTTGGAGTTTCGCACAACCGGATTCCAGGATTTCCCTGACGAGGTTCAAGCGTTAATCCCTTCGAAGCAATTCCACCGAGTTTATTTACATCAAAAACTGATTTATATTCCGTTCCAAAACCAAAAGTTCCAGAGCTTCCAATCAACGGATTTCTAAATTTTACTCCGCAAACTTCAACGCTCAAATCAACTTTTTCTTTTTTTTCACTAACCTGAATTTTACTTGGAAGCGGTTTTTCAAATTTTAAAATCTTTGAATCAAAAATCGGGCCATCTTTACAGCAGCGCAAATTTCCTTCTGTAGTCGGAAGAACACATCCCAAACAAACGCCAACGCCACACGCCATTCTAGATTCCATACTAATCCAGCACTGAACGCCAGCTTCTTCACTCACAGTTTTAATATAATTCAACATTGGAGTCGGGCCACACGCATAAACTGCCGAATATCCGCCATCTTTAATTTTTTTCGCATCAACGGCAGCGGTAACCATTCCCTTAATTCCAACACTTCCATCATCAGTTGTAATTACAAGATTTTCCGCATTAAGATTTTCCAAACCATACGAACCGCTTTTAAAAGAAGCTACAAAATCATAACTTTTAGCCGGCAAAGATTCTGCAAATCCTGCAACCGGAGCGACTCCAATTCCGCCCCCAACGATTAAAACTTTTTTCGAAGAATCACAAGGCTTTTTAAAAACATTTCCAAGAGGGCCCAAAAGCTGAACTTCTTCCCCAACTTTTAGAGAACATAATTCCGAAGTTCCCTTTCCCTTTAAAAGAATTAAAAATGTAAACAAAAAACAAGAATTCGTTTTTTCCGCATGAAAAACACTAATCGGACGAGCCAAAAGTTGCTGACTTCTCACAGAACGAAGCATAAAAAATTGCCCCGGAAGTGAAAGCCTAGCATTTTCATCCTGAACTTCAACTATTAATTTATAAACAGAACCAGAAGGTTTTGCACCATCCAAATTTTCACACAAAGAAACCTTACCTTTTGTAAAAATCGGATAAGGGATTCCTTCACAGTTACAAATGTTAGAATTTTCCATAAATTGCCTCACAATTTTACTAAAATTAGCCATAGATAATTTATCAAATTTTTATACTAACAACAATCGAATTTAAAATAAAAAAGCCCTTTAAAGAGCCCAGATAATCCTAAGCACAAATAAGATCTTCATACCGTTGCTGGATTCCTCCTCTGGCGGGGTTTTGAAGTTTATTTTGAAAGGCATCTGGACTCACTAAAGAGCTCTTAAAAGATTTGTAATGTAAAAAAAAAGCTCACCAAAATGATGAACTATTTTTACAGCAAGATTGAGACTGACACGATTCGAACGTGCGACCCCCACCTCCGCAGGGTGGTGCTCTAATCCAGCTGAGCTACAATCTCAAATAAATTCAGCTAAAGCTGTTGGGTATCGGAGGCGACAGGAGTTGAACCTGCCCAGCCCTTTCGGAACTGACGGATTAGCAATCCGTTGTATTACCGCTCTACCACACCTCCAGCAGTAATCGGAGCGAGAGGGATTCGAACCCCCGGACCCGTGAAGATCAACGGTTTTCAAGACCGCCCCAGTACGACCGCTTTGGTATCGCTCCAAAATGTATTGTTATTTTATCAGTTAAGCCAATTTTTTGTCAATAGTTTTATTAAAAAAATGTAGAAATTTTTGCAATAATATCAGCACCACTAACAAAAGTTCCGACAGAACTTCCAAGTGAAGATAAAATAAAAATCAGTAAGATTCGCAAAATCCTATTTTTATAAAATCCTTTTACGCTTGACGCATCAGATGAAAGATTTTCCATATCTTTTACTTTTGGTTTACATAAAACTGCCTGAACGATTCCAGATACAATTCCGATTCCGATAAACGGGCAAAGAGATGTAAAAGGCGCTGCAACAAACGAAACTAAAATCGTAAGTGGATGCGCTGCCCCCAAAAGTGAACCAATGGCCGCAAGAGAACCGTTCCACAAAACCCAACTCCACGCAAGAGAAAATCCCTTTTCTTTTCCGCCGATATAAAATCCAAAAGCAACCAAAGCCAGAATCAAAATCGGAATAAACCACGATAAAATTTTTGTAGAAAGTTTCTTTTTTGGTAAAGACGAAATTTCAGTTGTATCAGTGGAAATTTCATTTTTAGAAATCTGTTCCAAATATTTTACAACGCCCGGCAAATGACCTGCGCCCAAAACTGCAACAACATTATCCCCTTTGCATTCCCAGATATGACTTGCCAAATATCTGTCTCGTTCATCAATTAAAACTTCTTTAATCGTTGGCATATAATCGGCTAATTCTTTCATCATTGAATCCATTTCAGAATTCTTTTTTAATTCTTCAATTTGATCCGAAGAAATTTCTTCTTTTGAAAAGGCACTTGAAATCAACGCTGCTAAAAGTTTTGATTTTCCGACAAAGGAATTTTTTGCCCACGCTCTTTTTAGCGTAATCTGAATCGGGCGGTCAACCATTTCTACAGGGACATTCATTTCTTGAGCAGTTTTAATCGCTTCAAGCATTTCGTCGCCAGGTTTTACGCCAACATTTTGCCCCATTCTTTTTTGAAACGAAGCCAAAACTAAATTCGCCAAAAGCAAAAATCCCTGCCCAGATTTTAAAACTTTTATAATATCCAATTCGCGCCAGGAATTTGAATTTTTTACAGATTCACAACGCTTATCATCAAGTTCAACTGCAACACAATCCGGAAAAAGATTTTTTATAGTTTCTGAAACTTCAATCACACTTTCATGAGAAATATGCGCCGTTCCGATTAAGGTAATTTTTCGTTCCCCGAAATTTAAAACTTTTTGTGTTTGTTCTGACATCATTCCCCCAATTTATCTTGCAGCCCATTCTGCTAATCTGTACTCAAAAAATAATGGTGTTTGCATTTGTAAAATTTTTTCGTAATAAGCTGAAGCCACCTGCGGAAGATTTTTTAATTCGTAATACAATCCCATATAATACAAAAGTTTCCCGCGTTTATTTTTACTTTCTTCTTTTTCGATTGAACGGGACAAGGCATTTTCCGCATTTACAGGGCCCTGATCATTATACAAACGAATCATCAAATATTCATTAGATTTTCGGTCTAACGGTTTCATAAAAGTTTGGGCCGCTTCTTTTGCTTTAAAAGTATTTTTTTCTTTTAAATATGTTGCGACAATCATCAATTCGTATGACCAGTCTTTTCGGTAAGAATTTGCTTTTGTAAAAGATTCGCGGGCATCTTTCCACTGATTTAAATGAAATTGCAAAATTCCCATTTCTTCATAAGCAAAATAATATTTCGGATTTGTTTCAACGATTTTTTTATAATCTTCTAACGCTTTTTCAATTTTATTCTGCTCATCGTAAAGGCCGGCTCGATATGTGTACGCCAAAAAATAATTCGGTTCAAGTTCGATTGCTTTTGACCACGCTTTTTCAGCCTGATCGAATTTTCCTAAACTTCTGCTGTACTGCCCAAAATCGATATAATAATCGTAACCGTACGGATTTAATTTAATTGCGCGTTCAACATTTTTTAATGCCATAAGATAATTTTCTTTTTCAGCAAAAAGTTTTCCTAAATACTGAAAAGAATCTGCATTATTTGGTTCAATTTCTAAAACCTGATTAAAAGATTTTTCAGCTTCTTTTAAATCACCAAGATAATAATTCATTTTTCCGTGACCAAATAACGCTTCTGTATTTTCTTTGTCGCCCACCAACGCTTTTTTATAGTAAACATCAGCCTGTTTATAATTTTTTTTGAGTGCAAACTGATTTGCCTTAATTATATTCGCCGTTGGATTATACGGATTTACAGAAAGCAATTTTTGCGAAACATCTTTTAAAGTCTGCAAATCATTTTTTGCCACTGCGATTTGCGCTTTTAATTCCAAAATTTCAGTATCGTTCGGATTATTTTCTAAAAGTGAATCTGTAATATTTTGCGCTTCAGTGTAATTTTCCGCAGACAAAAGTAAACTTGCTTTTAAAATCATCAAATCTTTATCAGATTTTAAAGATTCCGGCATATTTTCAAAAAGATTTATAGCTTCTTTTAAAGTCCCAGATGAAAGAACATTTTGCAAACTTTCGGCAAATTTTATATTTTCTGATTCCTGACTGAAAATTCCTACAAAACAATTTGCAAAAATCAAACTACAAATTAAAAACT
>CAVHIX010000127.1:0-5766 GCA_963636135.1 Anaerovoracaceae bacterium | reverse complement strand
GCTTGTAAAACGGAAACAGATTCAACAGTTGCAGTAGAAAAAGTAGAAATCACTTTTACAGTAACAAGCGTAGTTGTCGGTGAAAAAATCACCCTTACAGCAAAAGTAAGCCCGGAAAATGCGACTGACAAAACAGTAACTTGGACTTCAAGTGATGAAAAAATTGCTACAGTTGACGAAAAAGGCGTTGTAACTGGCGTAAAAGCGGGCTCTGCAACAATCACGGCAAAAGCTGGCGAAAAATCTACAACTGCAGAAATTACTGTAAAAGCTGCAAAAGTTTCGGTTACAAAGGTAACTCTTACAGCTAGTAGCACAAGTGTAAATGTTGGAAATAAGATTACTTTGACTTCAACAGTTGAACCAGAAAATGCAACAGACAAAAACATAACATACACTTTTGTAAATGGTGCAGATTTTGTAAGTATTGAAGGAAATGAACTTATAGGTAAGGCTGCCGGAACTGTAAAAATTAAGGCAACTGCAGACGGCGTTAGTTCGGATGAGGTAACAGTTGATGTTATTCCTGTTGGTTTTGTAAAAGTTGCAGGCTCTACAGTCACTGGTGCAGCTTACACGAATAATTACCCTGGCGTATTCCCAGCTGGTCGCACTGTAGAATTAAGCGATTTTTACATGGGAAAATACGAAGTAACACAGACAGAGTACAAAGAAGTAATGCAGAATCAGAAAGTTACAGTTGATGGAACTGAATACACACTTGAAGCCGAACCGTCTTACTGTACTGCAAGTAGTGAAGATTTTAAACTTGATATTACATCATTAGGAGAAAAACAGGAAAACCGTCCTGTAGAAGGTGTTACATGGTACGATGCAGTTTACTACTGTAATGCAAGAAGTGAAAAAGAAGGTCTTGAAAAAGTTTATGACATTACAATTATAGAAGTTGATAGTGATAATAATCACATTACTGACGCAACAGTAACTTTTGATTTAACTAAAAACGGTTACCGTCTTCCAACCGAAGCTGAATGGGAATATGCAGCCCGTGGTGGCGACCAGAATGCAGCAGATTGGAACTACACTTTTAGTGGTTCAGATACTGCTTCTAGTGCAACTTACAGTTCAAGTAGTAACAGTGGTATGGATACAGTAGGCTGGTATGCATATAACAACAAGACTGGAAAAACTACAACTGAAAAACAGGCAGTTGTAGAAGAATTGGATGAAGATGAAGGTGTGTGGAAAGATGGAGAGCCTAGCGGATGCGGAACTCACGAAGTAGGAAAAAAAGCAGCAAACCGACTTGGCCTTTATGATATGAGCGGAAATGTACAGGAGTGGTGCTACGATTTGAATAGCGAAACTGTAGATAGCAGCACGCCAGCAACTGGTCCAACATCTAATGATACAGGTGCTCGTGTTGTTCGTGGGGGGAGCTGGTCCTATAGTGCAGATATTTGTACTGTTTCTTACCGGGACTTCATGTATCCGGAGTACGGCCATGAAGAGTCTGGCTTTCGCGTAGTTCGCTCTGCAACGCAATCGGCAAAATAAAATTTCGGGTCAAGCCCGGGATGAGTCGCAACCTGCGGTTGCTTACCGAGTTTTGTTCCAAAACTCGCGAAAATGTGTCGTGTTGAATTAAAAAACTGTCATGCTGAATTTAGTTCAGCATCTTATGACTTTTACAACCGCCTGCCTTTTGTTTTTGAAGGGGGCGGTTTTTTAGTTTTATTTTTTCCAGTAGTTCGGAAGAAAGAAAATTATCATTGTAAAAAGTTCAAGGCGGCCTGTGAGCATTAAAAAACTGAACCACCATTTTAAAATCGGGGAAATTTCGCTGAAATTGAAAGTTGGACCAAAGTTTCCGAATGCAGAACCGACATTTCCAATCATTGAAACTGAACTTGTGAACGCTGTAAAACTGTCAAATCCGCAGAATGTACAGATTGCACTTGAAATTAAAATTAAAAGAATGTAAACGAATAAAAATGTTGCAACTGAAGAATGAAGTTCGCTTCGGGCTGGGTGCTTATTGATTCTGAGGGTGAAAACTCCGCGCGGGTGAATCATTTTTTTTAAATCGATTTTAAGTTTTTTGGCTAAAATTACAAATCTGATTATTTTAATTCCTCCCGCCGTTGACCCAGAACATCCTCCTACAAAAAAAAGTAAAAATAGCAAAAATTGTGCAGAATTCGACCAGAGTGTGTAATCGGCGTTTATAAATCCGGCCGTTGACATAATCGACAAAACATTGAACGAAGAATATCGCAGGGCTTCAAAAAAATTTTTGTAATTCGGTAAAATGCAAAATGAAATCGCCAGAATAAAAAATAAAATTGTAAAAATGTATGCTTTTAATTCAGAATTGTCAAAAAAATCTTTAAATCTTTTGGAAAAAAGGTAGTAGTAAAGGCTGAAATTTATTCCGGATAAAAACATAAAAATTGTAAGAACGATGTCGATTCCGCAAGAAGCAAAACTTTGGGCGTTTAAAGTTCTTGTGCTAAATCCGCCGGCGCCAAGTGTGCTGAAAGAATGGCATAGCGCGTCAAAAAAATCCATTTTAAAAATCATTAATAAAATTGTTTCAAGGATTGTCAAAAAAACATAAATTGCCCATAAAACTTTTGCCGTTGTCGTGATTTTTGGAGTGACTTTTCCTTTTTCGGGGCCAGATGTTTCGGCTTTGATGAGTTGAAATCCGCCTACACCTAAAATCGGAAGAAGCGCAACCGTTAAAGCGATAATTCCCATTCCGCCAAGCCACTGGGAAAGGCATCGCCACAAAAGAATGGATTTTGGGCAAGATTCAAGATTTGTTAAAACTGTAGCGCCCGTTGTGGAAAATCCGCTTACACTTTCAAAAAATGCGTCCGTAAAATTTGGAATTGTGCCGCTTAAAAAAAATGGAATTGCCCCAAAAAGACTTGTTGAAATCCACGCTAAGGCAACGATTAAAAAAGTTTGTTTTGTTGAAAGAGAAATTTTTATTTTTCTTGTAAAAAAATGAATTATTGCGCAGAAAATCCAGCTTAAAATTAAAGGCACTGCAAAAGAAAAAATGATTGATTTTTCGCCGTAAATGAACGCGGTTATAATCGGCAGAATGAAAAAATTTGAAATTATTGAAATTAAAATTGAAAGAATTTTTAAAATGATTAAAAATGTCATTTTGTTTCCTTACGAATTGATGAAAAAATCTAAAACCTGCTTGCTCGTTTCTGTGTAAGAAATTAAAACTGCCTGGTCGTGAAGTGAAAAAGTTGTCGAGCCGTTTGCAATTTCGTATTCTTCGTTTTCTGATTTTTTTACGAGCAAAACCAAGAATTTTGACGAATCTGCGATTTCTTTTATTGATTTCCCGATTAAACGCGATTTTTCTGTAATTTCACATTCAACGATTTCTAATTCTGAATTTGAAATTGTGTGAACTTCTTTTACACCTTTTCCGCGCAGGTGGCTCATAATTGAATCAACGATTACATCTTTTAGCGGAACTGCAACATCAACCCCGAGTTTTGTCGCAATCGGTACAAATGCTGAACTTGAAACAAGACTTACAGATTGCTCAACGCCTAACGATTCAAGATAAGCGGCCATTACCATATTTAATTCGTGGTTGTGGGTGGCGCAAATTGCAAGGTCGAAGTTTGTAAGTCCCTCGTCGCGTAAAAAATTTTCATCTGTTGCGTCGGCGGTAAAAATCCTGGCTTGCGGGAATTTTTCGTGGGCACTTTGCGTTAAGTTTTCGTTTGAATCGATGATTACAATATCTTGTGAGCGATTTTGAAATTTATTTTTTAAGAAATTAAGGCCCTTCTTTTTTGGCTCAATGATTTTTTGCGCAATAAGGCATCCGATTCTTCCGGCTCCAACGATTGCAATCTTTTTTAAATCTTTTTTCTGGGAACCGCAAAGTTTTAAAATTTCTTCCTGATTTTTTTTGTTTAAAAGAATTCCGATTGTGCAGCCCGGAGTTAAAACTGAAGAGCCGTTTGGTAAAACTGTTTTTTCGTTTGTTTCAACATAAGTGATTAAAAATGGAAGGGGGGTAAGATTTCTGACATCCATTAATTTATGATTTGAAAAAGCGCTGTTCTGCGAAATCTGAACTCGAATAATCTGTAAATCTGAATTGTCAAAAGTTACAACGCTGCCAATCGCGCCATTTTCTACCGCCTGAACGATTGCTTCTGCGGCTTCTACATCCGGGTGAATCATAAAATCGATTCCGTAAAGCGGTCGGTGCCCGGACAATGCCTTTTCGTGAGTTTGAGCGGCATTTGCAAGATTTATATAATATGCGTAATTTCTAACGCGGGCAATTTTTAAAACTGAAGGGTAAACTGCATCCACAAGCGAACAGGTAATCATATTTACTTCGTCGTTTTGCGTTACACAGATTAAAGCATCGGCTTTTGAAATTCCCACTTTTTCTAGCGTCTGAAGATTGTTCCCGTCGGCAATTAAAAGTTCACAGTCAAGGGTATTTGAAACATCTTTTGAAACTTCTTCGTTGTTGTCGATTAAAGTAACATCATTGTTTTCCCGGATTAAAAGTTTTGCAAGCTGAATGCCAGTAAATCCCGCGCCAATAATTACAATTTTCATAATATTATTATAGAAGAAATGTTAAAAAATTCCAATGTGCTTAAAAAATGCCACGAACAAAAACAGCGTTATGCTTGAAAAAACTGTTGTCCAGACTACGATTTGACCCGCAAGTTCGCCATCTCCGTTCATTTGATCCGCCATCGACATACTTGCAACTGCTTCGGAAGTGCCAAATAATGCAAAAAGGGAAGCCAATTCTGCGCTTGTAAAGGGTCTAAATCCTAAAGTTTGTGGTAAAAATATACAGATTGTCATTCCGATTACGGGGGCCAAAATTAAACGGGCAAAAACGCTTACAAAAATCTGTGAAAATAATTTTTTTACTGCAGAAAATTTAAATTGCCCGCCTAAAATAATGAGCGAAAACCATGGTGCCATATTTCCGAGGGCTTCAAACGCTTTAAAAATGAATCGCAAATTCCCTTTTGAAAATCTGTATTCTCCAAAAAGCGGGCGGATTAAAACGCAAAAAAGGCCTAACGCCACCCCTTGAATCAGCGGATTTTTCACAATTTCTTTTAAAATGTGAACAAAAAGATTTGTTTTTTTAGAATCGTCTGTTCTGTTGAATGCTGAAAGCGAAATTACCGCCAGAGTGTTAAATGCCGGAACCGAAAAAGCCGAAATCAGTGACGCCAAAAGAAGACCTTCGTCTCCTACAATGTTGAACGCCAAAGGAATTCCGATTGTTGCAAAATTTGACCTATAAAACGCCTGGTGCAAAACGCCTTTTTTTCGTGGATCTTTTTCAAAAAAAATAATGTAAAAAAGCCCGATTATAAACAGAACTAAAATTACAATTACCGCAAAAAGAACGACATTCCATCTGATGCTGCTGATATTTTCAATTTTGTAAATATTTACGAACATCATCGCAAAAAATCCGAATCGAAAACAGAATTTATTTCCGGATTTTAAAAATGCGTCGTCGATAACATTTAATTTTCGCGCGAGGAAACCAAAAAAAGCCACCAGAATAATCGGAAAAACGGCATTAATCGAAAATAATAAATCAGAAATCATTTATTCATAGGTATACAGATTTTTTTTTAATGTTGCAATCAGCTGATTTTGTAAATTTATTCCCTAAAAATCAAGATTTATAAAACAAATTTATAAAATTTACAGAATATTATTGTAAAAATAATGTAAACTTTTTGAAAAATACAGTAAACTAGAAAG
>CAVHIX010000126.1:0-5769 GCA_963636135.1 Anaerovoracaceae bacterium | reverse complement strand
TGTAAACTATATCTTTCATATAATAAATTTACATAGAAAATAGAATTTTATCAACAGATATATTATAAACGAAAAAAAGGGTTTTGAGGAAAAAATGGATTTTAATTTACAGAATAAAGTTTACGGAATCGTGGGATTAGGAATTATGGGCGGAACAATTGCAAAAACGATTCGTAAAAAAGTTTTAAGCGACCAAAATTCTTCTGGGAAAATTTATGCTTGCGATAAAAACGAAAATTCTTTGAAAAATGCTCAAAATCAGAATGTGATTGATAAAAGTTTTTCCCTTGAAAATGTAAATCTTATGCTTTCTGAATGCGATATTCTGTTCGTTTGTCTTTATCCTCACGCAACAATTGAATTTTTAAAAACTCACCAAAATGATTTTAAAAAGGATTCGATTGTTACAGATATTTCTGGGGTAAAACAGATTTTTGAAGAACAGGATTTTCATTTGAACGAAAATTTTGATTTCATAATCGGGCACCCAATGGCTGGCGGTGAAAAAGAAGGTTATGAATCGTCAAAAGACACTTTTTTTGAAAATAGAAATTATATTTTAATTCCAACAAAATACAATAAAAAAGAAAATTACGAACTTTTTAAAAATCTGATTTTTAAAATGGGATTTTCAAAAATTACGGAAACCACAAGCGAAATCCACGATTATAAAATCGGTTTTACAAGTCAGTTGTGTCATGTAATCGCAAGTGCCTTAGTCGAATCTGCCCCGGATGAAAAAATTACTGATTTTGGCGGCGGAAGTTTTGAAGATTTAACTAGAATCGCAATGATAAACGCTCCACTTTGGACTGAACTTTTTACTTCAAATAAAGAAAAACTCCTTTTTCATATTGATAATTTTATCGAGCAAATGCAGATTTTCAGGGATTTAATTAGTCAGAATAAAAAATCTGAATTAAAAGATTTACTTGAAGATGTTCGACAAAAAAGAATTTTAATGAGCAAAAAATAGATTTTTTTTAAATTTTGTAGTAAAATTCTTTTTTATGATTGAATTAAATAGTAAACAACGAAAATTTTTAGAAAAATTGGCTCATAATTTTCAGCCGGTTGTAATTGTTGGTGGCGCAGGCGTTTCTAGCGGTGTTGAACAGAAAATAAAAGATTCCCTTGAAAGTCACGAATTGATAAAAGTAAAATTCAACGAATATAAAGATGAAAAACGCGATTTAATCGAGCAGATTTGTGCTTCTTCTGGGGCAACTTTAGTTCGTATGATTGGAAATGTCGCAATTCTTTTTAAAATCGCAGAAGAAAAAGAAAATCGTAAATATAACATCGAAAACTTTTCTGTAACATTTTAAAATCCTATTTGTTTTAAATAAAAAAATGTTAAAAAAGACTGTTTTAAAAGTAATGTCATGCTGAATTCCGTTCAACATCTATGCTATATTTATTATATAGATTCCGAAACAAGTTCGGAATGACACTATGTATCAAACTTAAAGACAGTTCTTTTATAAGTCTGGAGGTCAGTGATGATTGAGGTTTCCCACGTTTCCCGAAATTTTGGGACATTTCGTGCGGTAAATGATGTGAGTTTTTCAATTCCTACAGGACAAATTGTAGGCCTTTTAGGTCCAAATGGTGCCGGAAAAACAACAACTATGCGTATGATTACAGGTTTTTTACAGCCAACTTCAGGTTCAATTTGTATTGACGGGGAAGATATTTCAAAAAATCCTGTAGAATCAAAAAGAAAAATCGGATATATGCCAGAATCTGCTCCACTTTACGGAGAAATGATTGTAAAAGATTATCTTGATTATGTTGCAAAAATTCATGGTCAGGATCCAAGTAAAAAAGTTCCGCTTTTGTGTGCTGAATGCGGATTAAAAGAAGTTATGCACAAAAATATCAGCGATCTTTCGCGCGGATACAGACAGCGAGTTGGATTGGCACATGCGTTGATGAATGACCCTGAAATCTTAATTTTGGATGAACCGACTAGCGGTCTTGACCCGAATCAGATTACAGAAGTTCGTGCCTTAATCAAAGAAATCGGTAAAACTCGAACAGTAATTATTTCAACTCATATTTTGGGTGAAGTAGAAATGCTTTGCAGCCGTGTAATTATTATCAGTGGCGGAAAACTTGTTGCCGACAGCCCTACAGAAAAATTGCGCGAAAATTACGGAAATAATATTAAAATTAAAGTTTTGACTTCTGCTTCTCAAACTGAACTTTCTAATGTTTTAAATGGCATTAACGGAATCGCTGGCTTTGAGCTTTCTGAATCTGAAGAAAGTGTAAATAATGTTCATCTTTCGCAGGCGTTGATTTCTGTAAAAGATTCTTGTGAAATTCGTTCGCTCGTTGCAAATGCTTTAGTTCAGCATAATTTAGAATTGTACGAATTATCTGTGATTAAAAATAGCCTTGAAGATGTTTTCCACGCTTTAACTACAGATTCTGGAAATTCGCAAAAAACTGGAGAATAAAATGGTAGAAAAAGATTTGTCAAAAAAGAATTTACGAAAATCGATTTTTAATACAAGTTTTATCATCACAAAAAGGGAACTTTCTTCATATTTTAACAGTCCAATCGCATATATTGTAACGGCGTTATTTTTGGTTTTAATCGGTTCCTTTTTTATGTCGACTTTTTATTTAAACAGAAATGCAAGTTTAAGGTCAATGTTTTCGCTTTTCCCGATGATTTTGCCAGCGTTTATTCCAGCACTCACAATGCGACTTTACGCTGAAGAAAAAAAATCCGGTTCCCTTGAAACGCTCCTTACTCTTCCAGTTTCTGATTTTAGCGTTGCATTCGGAAAATTTTTGTTCGCGTTTATTGCAAGCATAATTTTAATCGCTCCAACTTTGCTTTATTTAATCGGAATTATTCCTTTTGGAAAACTTGATGCGGGTCCTGTCGTTGGCGGATATGCGGGAACTTTATTGTTGTGTGCATTATTTTCTGCAATCGGGCTTTTTGCTTCTTCGATTACAAAAAATCAGATTGTGGCATTTTTCATTGGCGCCGGAATTTGTTATGTTCTTTCGTTAATTGATTTATTTATGTTTTTTATGCCTGCAGGATTTGTGAGTTTTTGTAAATATATTTCTGCAAACGCTCATTTTTCTTCGGTTTCACAGGGAATTATTGACACTCGCGATTTAATTTATTTTATTTCGATGATTTGTATTTTCTTCTGCTTGACTGTAATCACTCAAAAAAAGAGTAGAGAATAACGGGGATTAAAATGAAAAATTTTCTTAAAAAATATATTGATTTTATTCTATTTATTGTGTTGCTGATTTTAATCAGTATTGTTTCTGCAAAAGCGTATAAGCGATTTGATCTTACTTCTTCCGGGGCGTATTCAATTTCGAATGCTACAAAAACTACGCTTAAAACGCTGAATGAACCACTTTCTGTAAATCTGTTTTTTTCTGACAATTTGCCTTCGCCTTACAACGAAACTTATCAGTATGTAAAAGATATTATGGCTGAATATGGGCGCGTTGCAAATAAAAACTTTTCGTATAATTTTTACAATATGAAAAAGCCTGAATCAGAAAAAATTGCCCGCGATTACGGATTAAATCAGATTCAGATTCGTGAAGCAAAAACAAATGAATTAGGTTTTAAAAATGTCTGGATGGGAGCTGCAATCGTTTACGGTTCAAAAATTGAACTTGAAAATGCGATTTCCGATCAGCAGGGATTTGAATACAATCTTACAACAAAAATTTCAAAATTGATTTCTACAACCGATACTTTGTCGAGTCTTGGCCAAAATCAAAAAATTTCGCTTGATTTGTATGTGACTGAAGAACTTCAGGATAAAAAATTTAGAATCAGCGGAATGAATAATCTTGAAAAAATCGTAACTGATTCTTACAACAATGTGAACCGAAAAAATCTTGACAGAATCGATTTTAATGTAATTCACCCGGAAGATTCTCAAGTTGAAGAATTGGGCGAAAAATACGGTCTTCAGGTTCTTTCTTGGGATGGCGGAAAGGGCGTTTTGGGCCTTGTTTTGAGTTTTGCGGATAAATTTAAGGTGATTCCGTTGAGCATTCAAAGTTCAATTTTTGGAAATGCCGTTGTTGGTTTTGAAAATCTTGAAAATAATTTGAACGATGCAATTGAAAATCTTTTTTCTAAAACTACAGAAATCGGATTTATCACAGGGCACGGCGAAATGGACACGACAGATTCGCAAAGTGGCGAACAGCTGAATTTCGTTTCAAATCTTTCGGATATGTATTCGTTAAAAACAATCACTTTAAACACTGAAGAAATTCCTGGCAATTTAAAAACGATTTTGATTGCGGGTGCAAAAAACGAATTTACAGAAGAAGAATTGTATAAAATCGATCAGTTTTTGATGAAGGGCGGTTCTTTGATGATTTTCCAGGATCCGTTTGATGCAACTCAGGCAAATCCGTACACGATGCCTTCAATGGAGCCTTTAAAATCAAATTTAAACACGATTTTAGAAAAATATGGCGTAAAAATTGAACAGAATTATGTTTTTGATGAAAAATGTTTTGAACGGGCTACAAATCAGTACGGAAATGTAAAATTTTATTACGCACCGACTGTAACAAAAGAAAATCTTTTGATGAAAAATCCAATTTCTAAAAATCTTGACTTTTTAATTTTTGTTCAGCCAAGTTCAATCGATGTAACAGAAGCTAAAAATAACAAAAATCTTTCAGTTCAGGTTTTGGCAAAAACTTCCGCTCGGTCATGGACGCAGGATAAAGATATAAACATTGCAAATCCGCTTGCAATTTCTGTTCCGTCTGATTCGGCTGTTGAAAAATCTTCTAAAAATATTGCGGTTTTAATTGAAGGAAAATTCAACAGCGCATTTGAAAAAAATCCTTCGCAAAAAGAAGAAAAAACTCAGATGAAAACTTCTTCGCACCTTGCGAAATCAACTCAGGACGGAAAGATTTTTATCGTTTCTACAACTCAAGTTTTGACAGACAGTCTTTTTGACAAATCTTGTTCGGAACCGATTGCGATGTTCACACGAAATTCTTTTGACTATATGAACGGAAATGTTGATTTGTGTACAATGCGAACAAAAGATTTTTCTTATTCTGCGTTAAAAACTAATCTTTCGGAAAGTGAAAAGGCCTTGCAGACATTCTTGAAATATTTCTGCCAGTTTGGGCTTCCGATTTTGGTTGTGATTGCAGGATTTGTAGTTTTGGTTTTGCGAAAATCTTACAGAAATAAAGTTCACAAAGAATTTAATCCTGAAGATTCGCGCGATTCTTTTAATGAAAAAAAGTAGAGGAAAATTAATATGAAAAAACGAACTTTAATTTTAGCGTCTTTATGTGGAATTTTTCTTATAATTGCGATTTTTCAGCAGGTTTTGAGTTTAAAAAATCCTGTAAAAACTGTTTCTTTCAGTGAAAATCCTGACAAAATTACAATTTCAAATAATGGTCGCGAATTTAATATCGTAAAAATTGGAAACGATTGGATTTTGGACGACAATTTTAAGGCTATGCCGAATTCTGTGGAATTAATTTCAAAATATTTAAAAGAAATTAAAATTCTTGATACAGTTGGCAAAAAAGGAAACTCAATTATAGAAGAAAATTACAATTTGAGCGATGCAAATATTTCTACAGCGACTGCTTACTGTGCGAATAAAGTTTTGCGAAAAATTCAGATTGGTAAAAAAACTGCAACTGGCGGTCAAACTTACATTACGATTGACGATTCTCCAAAAATTTATCTTGTTTCCGGCGATTATGTGGGAACAGTTT
>CAVHIX010000125.1:0-5807 GCA_963636135.1 Anaerovoracaceae bacterium | reverse complement strand
TTACCTGAGGGGCACTTTGTTTTTGAAAATCGTTTGCCTTTATCACGCGATAAGTTAATTCCACACCTTCTTTATTAAAAAGTCCAAAAAAATGAGAATCTAAATAATGTCTTCGCTCAAGGATTTCGTAATTATTTCCGTAAAGTTCGAATAACTTTTTTCTTCCGGCATCATTATTTGCGCATTTTAGAGTCTGTATTTCATTATTTGATTTTATTTCGTTAGTCATCAAGATTTTACCCTCATTTTATCCATTTACAACAGTCTCTTCATTGCCCATTGAAATTTCCCCAAGGACTTCCAGCTGAATAGTCTTTCCGGCTTTTAAAACTTCCGAATCCGAAAGAACAACAACTCCCGACATTTCAGATTCAAGCAAATAATGAACATAAGGCCTAATGTGATGAGCAGCCAAAATAATCGGCATATAACCTAAAGAACGAGTTTGAGCAATTTTTTCACTCACACATTTTGTCCATTGTCTGCCAGTTTCTAAATCAAATCCAACAAAAGGCGCACTTCCATCTTGCGGAATATGAATATTTTCAGAAATTAAATTTGCCCAATCCTGCCCAAGATTTATAACGCGCAAATGTTTATCAGAATCTGCGTACTGCAAACAAATCTGAACACCCAAAGCCTCGCGCACTTTTTCAGTTAAGAAATATGGATCCGAAGAAATCGAACCAAAATTTGCAAGCGTTTCAAGAATTGTTACCATATTTCGGATTGAAACTTGTTCGCGTAAAAGGCCCTGTAAAACTTTTTCAATATCGCCATAACTGAACTTATGCTGTTCTCCATGCAAAACTTCATTTACAACAATCGGATTTTGTTCTTTTACAGAATTGATTAAAGTTTCAACTTCCTGACGGCCCAAAATTTCTGCCGCATGAGCACGAATAACTTCTGTAATGTGAGTTGCAATCAGCGTTGGAGGGTCAACTACAGCATAGCCCGCCTGTTCCGCTTCACTTCGATTTTCTTCCGGAACCCAAATTGCAGGCATTCCAAATGCAGGGTCTTTCGTTTTTTCACCTGCAATTTCTTCTGTAACGGAACCGGTATTCATACACATGTAATAACCTAACCGAATCGTAGAAGAAGCGACCTCAATTCCGCGAATTTGAAAACTGTATACATTCGGGTCAAGGCTCATATTATCAATAATTCTGATTCTAGGAACCGGGAGCCCCATTTCATTTGCACATTCTTTTCTGATTCTTGTAATTCGCTCCAAAAGTTCAGCGCCCTTTTCTTTATCAACCAACGGAATTAGCGCGTAACCAATCTGAAGCTGAAGAGGATCAAGTGGCGAAACAGAATCGCTTTCCGGATTATTTTTAACCTGCATACTCTGTTCGCGGGCCTTTTGTTCTTCCTGGGCCTTTTTAATTGCATCTTTTTCTTTTTTCTTTGTAAGATTGTAACCGTAAAAAATTACAAGTGCCCCAATCGGAATTAAAAATAAAGCCGTTTTATTATGGAACGCAATTGCCATCAACAAAAGAACTGTACCTGCAATCGTAAAAATCCGCGATTCAACCGTAAATTCTTTTGAAATTTTTTCGCCAAGATTTTCATTAGATTTATCGCCAGTAACTAAAAGTCCCGTTGAAAAAGACAAAAGCAAAGAAGGAAGCTGACTTAAAAGGCCGTCACCAATTGTAAGTTTCGAATAAAGATTTAAAGCGTCAGTCCAAGAAAGTTTATATTGCAACATTCCGACTAAAAATCCACCCACAAGATTTATAACTGTGATAAAAATTCCGGCAGTTACATTTCCACTTACGAATTTTGAAGCACCATCCATATTTGAATAAAAATCAATATCGCGTCTAAGCTGCTCTTTTTGAATGCGGGCCTCTTCTTCCGTAATTGAACCTTGCGAAAGCTGATTGTCAATATCAAACTGCTTTGTACTCATAGAATCCAAAGTGAATCGGGCTGCAACTTCAGAAACTCGTCCAGCACCCTTTGTAATTACAAGAACCTGAACTACAATAAAAATAATAAAAATTACAAATCCAATTACAATATTATCGTTTGCGACAATATTTGCGAAAGCCTGAACCATCGCACTCTGATTCTGAGAAAGAGCCGCAAGCCCCTTTGTACCGTCAGCCGTAAGAATTAAACGAGTAGAAGCGACATTAATCCCAATTCCGTAAATTGTAAAAAGCAAAACTATCTGTGGAAAAGACGAAAGGCTTGAAGCTCGAGGCGTATACAAAACGACCAAAAGCAATATTATTGAAAAAAGAAGATTACTTGTCATAAAAATATCAACCAAAAAGTTTGGAAAAGGAATTACAAGCATTACAACGATAAAAACTACCGTAATTCCTAATGCATATTTTGAGACAAAAGATAAAAAATTTTCCCTAGTTTCGTTCGCCAAAGTCCCCACCCAGAAACGTAACAGAATATAATACTTAATTTTATATTATAAACTCATAAAAAACAATAGAAATCAGATTTTTTAGATTTTTTTAAGGATTTCATTGACTTTTGTTAAAACTTTTTTCTTATCAAAAATCCACAATGGTGCAATCGTCTGATTTTTTGGGCCATCTCCAGTAAGCCTGTGCAAAACCATATTTTCAGGGATTCGTTTTAACGCTTTTTCCAAAATTGAAAAATATTCTTCCATTTGTAAAACATTGAATTCGCCGTTTTTAAACATTTCTTCTATTATAGTATGCTTTAAAACATACAGAACACAGATTTTTATTCCGTCGGATTTGGCATTTACCACAAAATCAACAGAATTAAGCATCGTTTTTTCACTTTCAAACGGGAGCCCAAAAATCAAGTGCGTTACAATGTGAACTTTAGGGCAGATTTTTTTTAAAAGAAAAACCGCATTTAAATAATCTTCATTCGTATATTTTCGGTTGATTAAAATGCCCGTTTTTTCATCTGAAGTTTGAAGGCCCAATTCCACTTGAACAAAATATTTTTCAGAAAAATCTTTTAAAACCCGACAAACATTTTCATTTATACAATCAGCTCGCGTTCCGAGGGCAAGGCCTAAAACATCAGCACAAGAAAGAGTTTCCTTCCATTTTTTTGAAAGAGAATCTAAATTTCCGTAAGTATTTGTAAAATTCTGAAAATAAGCAATAAATTTTCCTTTTTTATTTTTAGAATGAATTAAAAGTTTTGCTTTTTCAACCTGATTTTTTATAGAAAGATTTTTTTGCGGAAGAAAATCACCGCTTCCATTCTGATTGCAAAAAATACAGCCGCCCCGTCCTTTAGTTCCGTCACGATTTGGGCAAGTACAACCGGCATCCAAAGAGATTTTATAAACTTTACACCCGAACAGATTTTTATAAAATTCGTTTACAGTCATAATAAAAAAAGCCTGCAAGAAAACTTACAGGCGTTGATCCTTGGCAGAATCGAACTGCCGACCGCATGCTTAGAAGGCATGTGCTCTATCCAGCTGAGCTAAGGGACCATATTTAAAAATATACAATAATTTATTTTTTTATTCAATAGTTATTTTTAATTTTCGATTTTGAAAAACAAGGCACAAAATGAAAATGCCATTTACATAAAAATCAGTTTACAGTAAAATTCGCAACAATATGGAAATTACACTTAAAAATATTTGCAAAACTTATATTCAAAATGAATTAAAAGTTGAAGCCTGCAAAAATATAGATTTAACGATTCCAAAAAGTACAATTTTCGGAATTATCGGTAAAAGTGGCGCCGGAAAATCAACTTTAGTTCGGCTAATCAGTTTGCTTGAAAAACCAGATTCTGGAGAGATTTTTTACGACGGGAAACGCGTTGACAATCTTTCAAAAACTGAAATCGTAAAAATGCACCGAAATGTAGGAATGATTTTTCAGAATTTCAATCTTTTCAGTTCTCGTTCGGCTTTTAAAAATATTGCATACCCTCTTGAAATCTGTAAATGCCCAAAATCAGAAATTAAAAAACGCGTTACAGAACTTTTAGATTTAGTCGGTTTAAGCGACAAAGGCTCTGCCCCAATCAGTACGCTTTCCGGTGGCCAAAAACAAAGAATCGCGATTGCCAGGGCCCTTGCAAATAATCCGTCGATTTTATTCTGCGACGAGGCAACTAGCGCACTAGATCCACAAACTACCCGCTCAATTTTGGAATTAATTCGCGACATTCAAAAAAAGATGAATCTTACGGTTGTGATGATTACCCACCAGATGGAAGTTGTTCGCGACGCCTGCGATTTTGTTGCAGTTTTGGATAACGGAACAATTTGCGAACAGGGAAAAGTTTCCGAAGTTTTTTCAAATCCAAAATCAGAAGTTACAAAAGATTTTTTATTCCATTTAAGTTCAAATGTTCAAAAACAAGATTTGCAAAAAAAAGAGAATTTTTTACGCTGGGGCTCTTCAAAAAATGCAGACGAATTTGTTTTACGATTCGTTGGGGACAAAACTCAAGAACCGGTTATCAGTTCAGTTTGTAAAAAATTTGATGTTGAAGTTAATATTTTAGCCGCCGGAATTCAAAATCTTTCACAAAATGAAAAAATTGGAACACTTGTTGTTGAAATCAGCGGACAAAAAGAAGAAGTTTTAAAATCTGTTGAATATATTAAAAATCTTGGCGTAAATGTAGAACAATCTACAGAAAATTAAATTTTTATTGGAGACAAAAATGAACTGGAATCAGGTTTTTTCGTTGGTTGGCATTTCAACTTTAGAAACTTTACAAATGGTATTTTTTTCTACAATATTTTCTGTAATTTTAGGGCTTCCGCTCGGCGTTTTAATGTGCGTTACAGATTCTCAAACCGGAATTATCCCACACCCGATTTTAAACAAAATTTTAAACCGAATCGTAGATGTTTTGCGGTCATTCCCATTTTTAATTTTGATGATTATACTTTTTCCACTTTCACGGATTTTAATCGGAACTACAATCGGAACAAAAGCCACAATTGTGCCGTTAGCAATCGCCGCTGCCCCATTTGTAGCAAGAATCGTTGAAACTTCACTAAAAGGATTAGATTCAGGGTTAATTTTAGCGGCAAAATCTATGGGCTCAACTTCATGGCAAATCATCACAAAAGTCATGATTCCAGAATGCCTTCCTTCACTCATCGATGGGCTTACGCTTACAATCATCAATTTAATCGGATATTCGGCAATGGCAGGCACAATCGGCGGCGGCGGACTTGGCGACCTTGCAATCCGTTACGGTTACCAGCGCTACAGATTAGATGTTTTAGTAGTTTCAGTAATCGTGATTTTAATTTTAGTCGGATTAATTCAAATGGCCGGCACAATGATTTCAAAATCTCTTTTAAAGCGAAGATAAATTTTTATTTTAACAAAAGATTTGCTTCCTGCAGCAGATTTGAAAGTTTTACCATTAAAAATCCAGATTTTGAAGTTTTTACAAAATTCGTTTGCTCCCATGAAGCGTAAAGCGTGTTATCCGAAAGTGCAAAACCTGTATACAAAAACCCTTTTGGCAATTTTGGAAGTTTTATTCCGCAAGTTTTACCAGAATTTATCTGACTTTTATTGTTTATAAATCCATTTAGATAAATTGTGCCGTCCTGGAACAAGACTGCAGAAAAAGTTTCCGAAAAAATCGCTTCAGCATTCAAAGTTTTTGAATCATTTTTATTCTGAACAAAAATTTTTGGAGAAGAGCCCCCCGCATTGTAAAGTTTTATTTCAAAATTCTGATTTTTTACAGATTTTAAAAGATTTTTTAATCGATCCGGGGCCTTTGAAAAATCTTCTATTTTTTTTGCATTTCTAAATTCATCCTGCGAATTATACGAAATTAAAATA
>CAVHIX010000124.1:0-5920 GCA_963636135.1 Anaerovoracaceae bacterium | reverse complement strand
AGGTAATCCCAGCCTTCATAAAGGTTTTTTCTAAAAAATAATTTTAACATTGAAACTCCAAATTTTTATTTTTACAGTATAATTCACACAGAAAAAATAGTGAAGATTCTTTTTTTTAAGAAGAATTTTTATTTGGTTTAATTGAAAAAAAATTATTCAAAGGTTATAGTTTCGTATGTTTAAACAGAAAATCGCGCAAATTCTGGAAAATTATAATTTTTGTTCAAAAAGGGCATCATCTTCATTTTTGAAAAATAATAAAGTTTTTGTAAATGAAGAGCGGATTTTAGATTTGGCAAAAAAAATCGACACTGATGAAGAAAAAATTTTTATAAACGGAAAGGCCCTAAAAAAAACTAAAAATATTTATATTCTTTTTAATAAACCGCTTGGCGTTGTTTGTTCGGCGGTGAGCGATTTGCATAAAACAGTTTTTGATTTTATAAAAAATCGGCATAAAAATAAAAAAAATTGCGCCCCACTTCATATTGCCGGAAGATTGGACAGTTTGACTTCAGGGCTTGTTCTTTTAACAACGAATGGCGCGTTCAGTCATTTTGTAACGGCCCCCGAAACGCATTTAAAAAAGATTTATAAAATCGAACTAGAAGAAAAAGTTTCACTTGAAAATCAGAAAAAATATATTTTGGAATGTAAAAAAGGGATTTTTCTTTCTGCTGAAAAAAAGGATTCAGAATATTTTACAAAAAGTGCAGATTTGGTTTTCAATTCAGAAAATATTTGCACTCTTTGCATAAAAGAAGGTCGTTTTCATCAGGTTAGAAGAATGATGAGCGCTTTAGGTCTAACGATTAAAACTCTAAAACGCACTTCAATCGGGCCTTTTTCTCTTGATGAACTAAAAATTAAAGAAGGAAAATACAAAATTTTTAGCCAAAAAGAGATTAAAAGGATTTTTAAAAAAGTTTAGCCTAAAAGTTTGTCGCTGACTTCGCCATTAATGCTGAACTTTGAAAGCAAATCTTCAACCGTAAGATTCTTTTTTTCTTGTCCGCGAACATCGTAAACAACTTTTCCGTCCATCATCATAATCAGGCGATTTCCGTAACGGATTGCGTCTTTCATATTGTGGGTAATCATAAAAGTTGTAAGATTATCTTTTTGAACAAATTCTTCTGTTAATTCAAGAACTTTTTTTGCAGTTTTTGGGTCTAACGCTGCAGTGTGTTCGTCGAGCAACAAAAGTTTTGGTTTTTGCAAACAAGACATTAAAAGTGTGAGTGCCTGTCGCTGCCCCCCGGAAAGAAGGCCAACTTTTGCATTCATTCGATTTTCAAGGCCTAAATCAAGGAGAGCCAACTGTTTTTTGTAAAATTCTTTTTCAGCGGGTTTTATATACCAGCCCAATCCTCGTTTTTTGCCTCTTCTGTAAGCCATTGCAAGATTTTCTTCAATGCTCATATTTTCGGCAGTTCCCATTTTTGGATCCTGGAAAACGCGTCCTAAATATTTTGCACGAACATATTCTGGTTTTTGAGTTAAATCCATTCCGTCAAGTTCGATTGAACCTGTGTCTACAAAATGAACGCCTGCAATCGTGTTTAAAAGAGTTGATTTTCCAGCTCCATTTCCGCCGATTACGGTAACAAAATCGCCATCTTCCAAGACTAAATCGATTCCGCGAAGAACTTTTCGTTCTGTAATTGTTCCTGGGTGAAAAGTTTTTGTAATATTTGTAAGTTTTAACATTTTTTCCTTCTTTTAGGCCTTTTTTAATTTGCCTGAATGACGACGGGCGTCGATTGCACCTTTAATTACTGGAACTGAAAGTGAAATTGCAACGATTAATGCTGTTAAAAGTTTTAAATCCGTTGATTTTAATCCCATCTGTAAAACTAAAGCGATTACAATTCTGTAAATGATTGAGCCTAAAACTACAGAAATCAGTGTGTACCAGAATCCGAAACGAGAACCAAAAATTACTTCACCAATGATGATTGACGCTAATCCTACAACGATTGTTCCAGTTCCCATTCCGACATCAGCGTAACCTTGGCTTTGACCAACTAGCGCTCCAGAAACTGCGACCATCCCGTTTGAAATCATAAGGCCCACAATTTTTGTAATATTTGTGTTTACGCCCAGTGCCCGAACCATATTTTCGTTACTTCCGGTTGCACGAATTGCACTTCCGTATTCTGTGCCAAAAAACCAGTACATTGCTGCGATAATGATTGCAATAATAATAACCCCGATTATAAGCGAACTTGCCGTGCTCGAAAGAGAAATTTTAAAAACCGAAGCGAAAAAAGTTCTTACTTTAGAAAACATTGTGTCGTTTCCTAAAAGTGGAGTATTTGCCCGCCCCATGATTCGAATATTAATAGAATACAACGCGATTTGTGTTAAAATACTTGCGAGCAGAATATTGATTTTTAATTTTGTATTCATAAATCCTGTTACAAGTCCGCAGAGTGTTCCCAAAATAAATGCGAAAAGCAAAGTTAAAAGTGGATCAAATCCATTTACAATCAGAACTGCAGAAAGAGCCCCACCCGAAGCAAAACTTCCGTCTACAGTCATGTCGGCAATATTTAAAATTCTGAATGTAAGGTAAACTCCAAGGGTCATAAGTCCCCAAAGAATTCCTTGAGCGACTGCCCCTTGAATTGCAGATAAAAACGCCATCTTTTACCTCATTATAAATCTTGTGGAATTGTAATTCCTAAAATTTCAGCAGTTTTTTCGTTGATTTTAAGATCACAAGTCTGAAGATATTCGATTGGCATTGTTGCAGGAGTTGCTTCGCCTTTTAAGATTTTTACAGCCATTTTTGCAGTCTGTTTTCCGAGTTCGTAGTAATTGATTCCGTAAGTTGCAAATCCGCCGGCATCAACCATTCCAGGTTCACCGCAGATTGTAGGAATTTTATTTTCGTTTGCAATTTGAGCTACGAGTGTCATTCCGGCTGCAATCATATTGTCTGTTGGGGAATAAATTGCGTCAACTTTTCCGCAAAGGCTCTGTGTAACCTGCTGAATTTCGTTTGAATTTGAAACAGTTCCTTCAATATATTTGAGGCCCAATTCTTCGCAAGCTTTTTCTGCCAATTTAATCTGAAAGTGAGAATTTTGTTCGCTTGAGCAGTAGAGCATTCCGACAGTTTTTACATCTGGAACTAATTTTTTAAGAAGTGAGATTTGTGTTGCGCATGGAGTTAAATCCGAAGTTCCAGAAACATTTGTGCCAGGTGCTTCATTTTTTTGTACAAGTTTTGCTGATTCCGGGTCAGTTACAGAAGAAATAAGAATTGGAATATCTTTTGTAAGATTTGCAACGGCTTGTGCGGCTGGAGTTGCAATTGCAAAAATCAAATCGTCTTTATCATTGATAAGTTTTTCTGCGATTGTAACACAGTTTGCCTGTTCGCCCTGGGCATTCTGATAATCGATTTTAATAGTTTTTCCGTCAATGTAACCTGCTTCTGCAAGACCGTCAACGAATCCTTTATAGTTTGCATCTAACGCAGAATGTTCAACAAGCTGAATTACACCGATTTTAATTAAATTTGATTTTTCTTTATTACAACCAAAAAAAGAAAGTGCCATTGCTCCAACGGCTAAAGTTTTAAACAGTTTTTTCATTTTTTAAAAACTCCAAGTAAAAAATATTTTTTAAAATTAATCTAATTATAAATGTGAATTGTAAGATTAGCAAGAGAATGTTTTTGCGAAAAAGCAGTATTATTGTAAAAAGACGCAATCTGTGAAGAAATCAGGGAATGTAAAAAATTTAAAAGTTGAAAGGATGAATGAAATTCATTAAAATCGCAATAATAAGGAATATTTTTATGGAAAAAAAGATTTTAAATAATTACGGAAGTTTTGATGTAACATTCACTCACGGAAAAAACGCAACAATGTGGGATATGAATGGAAAAAAATATATAGATTTTATTGCGGGAATTGGCGTAAATTGTCTTGGACACGCAAACGAAAAACTTGTAAATGCGATTAAAAATCAGGTTGAAAAAGAAATTCATATTTCAAATTATTTTTTCAGCGATACAGGGCTTGCTTTTGCGGATAAATTATTAAAAATTACGAATTTTGAAAACGGATATTTGGGAAATTCTGGGGCAGAAGCAAACGAAGCGGCAATTAAACTTGCACGAAAATATGGTCAGTTGAATGGCGGCTCAAAACGAAAAACAATTGTAACGCTCGAATCTTCTTTTCACGGAAGAACTTTGGCAACTCTAACTGCAACCGGTCAGGATAAATTTCATCCGGATTGTTTTGCGCCTTATGTTCAGGGTTTTAAAACGATTAAACCAAACGATTATAGCTCTTTAGAAAATGCTTTTGATGAAACTACGGCTGCTTTTTTCTTGGAATGTATTCAAGGGGAAGGTGGAGTAAATTTAATCGACAAAGATTGGGCACTTGCTGCTTGTAAAAAGGCCCGAGAAGCTGGCGCAATTGTAATGTGCGATGAAGTTCAGACTGGGGTAGGCCGAACTGGAACTTTTTTGGCAAGCGATTATTTAGGAATCGAGCCGGAAGTTGTAACTTTAGCAAAAGGGATTGCCGGTGGCGTTCCGATGGGCGTTTGTCTGTTCCGCGGAAAAGCAAAATCTGTTTTTGTGGCTGGGGATCATCAGTCTACATTTGCGGGAAATCCGTTGGCGTGTGCGGCGGGCCTTGTTGTTCTAGATGAAGTTTCAAAACCGGAATTTTTAAATGAAGTTACAAAAAAAGGCGATTATATCCGAAATCAGATTGCGTCTTGGAATCTTTCAATCGTAAAAGAATTAAAAGGTAAAGGCTTGATGATTGGAACAAAAATCGCAGAAAATGTAAAACCTTTTGACATTGAAGTTGAATGTTTGAAAAATGGCCTTTGTACAACGACTGCCGGTTCTGATGTTGTAAGATTTTTGCCGCCATTAACAATTTCAATGCAGGAAATCGATGAAGGGCTTGCAATTTATAAAAAAGTTTTGCAAAGTTTCTGCTAAAAGATTAAATTTCTAAAATAGAATTGTTTCTTTTGCGAGCGAAAAAAGAATTTTCATAAAAATTGAAAAACTTTCCATCGTAATAGAAGAAAAATTATCATTCTGAGTGTGAAAAAGATTCCAAGTGTATGGGAGCTGTTTTTCGCATTCAGATTTTTCTTTTTCTGTAAAATTTTTTGTATTGTGCAAAACGAATTGTTCAAGTTTTGGATTTTTAATCAGATTGTACAAAAAAAGATTTGCTTCATTTTCGGGAAGCATCGTGATTGCAACGGCGTAAAGGCCCTGTGCTAAAAATCCGGCATTGTCGCTGTACCCAATCGGAAGCGTTAAATATTTTCCGGTGGCACTTGAAATCAGTTTGGTTGTCGTAGTTTCAAGTTGAAAAAAATTCTTTTTGAAAACGGAATTTAATTTTTGCGAATAAAAAGTTTTTGCAAGAATCGGAATTGTTCCGCGCCCCATGCAGTCAAAAACGAAAATAAAATCGTCTGTAATTTTTAATCGTCTGAAAGTTTTTGCCAGTAAAAATGCCCCCTGATTTTCGATTCCGCTTTCTGAAAGTTCTTCGCCATCGGTAAAAATCAGCCGAATATTGTGCACAAATGAAGGATTATTTAAAATTTTTGCAAATTCGATTAGACAAAAAACTGCAAAACTGTTGTCGTTCGCGCCGGGGGTGTCTGGCATTCTGTCGTAATGGGCGATTACGGTTTTTATTCTGAACGAAGGATTGTAAGATCTTTGCGGAAATTTTACATAAATATGATTTTTGCCTTCAAATGGAAGAAGTGCTGCGTCAATTCCATTTTTTTTTAATTCTGAAATGATAAAATCTGCGCGATTACAATCTGGTAAAATGAATTTTTTAAAAAGTTCTGAATTAAAAATCATTTTTTATAATTTCCAATGCACTTTTTTGGTATTGCGGAAGAAAAG
>CAVHIX010000123.1:0-5928 GCA_963636135.1 Anaerovoracaceae bacterium | reverse complement strand
GTTTCATTCGATAAAAAAGCGTCTTACGGAAGTGCGGAATTTATAAAAATCATTGAAAATTACAAAGTTATAGACCTTTTTTACGGTGGCGGAGAATTGTTCGGCTTTTCTTGGGCTAAAAAGAAAATGTCTAGGTAATATGAGACACAATTACCTAGTTAGTTGCGTTGTAACTTTCTAGTTAGTTGTGTCGTAACTTTCTAGATAATTTTGCTGCAACTTCCTAGCCAGTTGTATTGTAACTTTCTAAGTAATCGTGTCACAACTAGCTAGATAAAAGGTGAGGGGAAAAATTTTACAACCCTAAAAGTTCGTTTTTCTTTTTTTGGTAATCTTCTTCAGAAATAAGATTTTCTTCTTTCATCTGATTCAATTTTCTTAATTCTTCAAGGTTTTCTGCGTTGCCGTTAGTCTTTTTTTCATCTTCAAATGAAGTGTGAACTGGTTCATCACCGTATTTGTTTGTGCCAGGCTGAGATTTTTTGCACATAAAAACGATTACAACGATTGAAAGGGCCAATGTTACAACACCAAAAAGAATTAAAAATATAACGCTGCTTTCAACAATATCTTCAAAATCAATGCAGTTTACAGAAATGATTGCCACAGGAATAAGGAATAAAAGTCCGATGTACGGAAGGAAAGTGAAAAGTCCTGAACGGCCAGTGTCGTGCAATCTTCGCCAGCTTACAGAAAGATTTGGAATAAAGCAGACAAGAGTAATAATCCCTGAAACTGCTGTCCCAGCAAATGGAATGAGACTTACAAAAAAAGATACAAGCAACTGAAAAAGAACAAAACTCCAGTATTCAAAACGAGTTGCGCGTCCGCTGAATTTTGCGTATTTTTTAAAGCAACTTAAAATTGCTTTGTCCATTGCGAAAATGTCCATAAAACATTTCTCCTTTAAAATAAATTTTTGTTAATACTAACTATACAAAAAAAAAGTGCTACGGCAAGTAAAAAAGAGAAATTTTTGTATTTTGAATTGTTTTTTAAATTTATTGGGAAAAATCACTTTAAAATAAAAAACACCTTCGCTCACTGCCGGCGGCATCCGTGCCACCTTTTCCTCCATATTCGGTCGGCGTTCACTTCGTTTCGACTCCTACCAAAATCATTTTAAAAATAGAAAAGCCCTAGTCGTTAAACTAGAGCTTCTTTTTAGCGGGGGTAGGACTCGAACCTACGGCCTCCGGGTTATGAGCCCGACGAGCTGCCAACTGCTCTACCCCGCGTCGTATTGGAATAGATAATATATTACTTTTTAAAAAAAGTCAAGTAAGAAATCTTAAAATTTTATAAAATTTCTTACTTTTGGGGATTTTACATGTGATTTATGTCGACTAGGCACAAATTTTCAACTGTAAAATGACTTTTTAGGCAGTCGGCGAGAGCGTTTGCGGTGTCGATTGCGGTTAGACAATCAATATCGTGTTCTACGGCAAGTCGGCGCAATTTTACGCTTTCTGCAACTGGGTCGCGCCCTTTTGCAGATGTTGAAACTACATAGCAGACTTTTGCCTTTTCAAGTAGGGTCATTACATTGTCGTTGTAATTTTCGTGAACTTTTGCAACTCGTTCGACTTCCATTCCGCTTCGTTCGATTGTGTCAGCATTTCCGCTGGTTGCATAAAGCTTGAATCCTAAATCGTAATATTTTTTTGCAAGGGCTGGCAATTCTGGTAAATCAGATTTTCGAACACTGAACAAAATTCCCTGTTCATTTTTAGATTTTGGCCTAATCATCTTCATTCCGGAAGCGACTAATCCTTTGTAAATTGCTTCGTCTTTTGTTGGGGCAATTCCTAAAACTTCGCCAGTTGATTTCATTTCTGGGCCTAAGTGAGTGTCAACATCCATGAGTTTTTCAAAACTGAAAACAGGCACTTTTACGGCAAAATAATTCGGGTGGCGGTAAAGATTGATTCCGTATCCCATGTCGCGAACTTTTTCGCCTAACATTGCACGGGTAGCAAGTTCTACCATCGGAACGCCAGTTACTTTGCTTAAATATGGAACTGTTCTAGAAGAACGCGGATTTGCTTCGATAATATTTAGTTCGCCATTGTAGAAAAGCCACTGAATATTTACAAGCCCCTTTGTTCCGAGTGCGAGCGCCATATCCCGGGATTTTGTTACGACTTCGTTTGTCATTTCCGGGGTAAAATTCCAGGCTGGGTAAACAGCAATTGAATCTCCAGAATGGATTCCAGTTCGTTCAACATGTTCCATAATTCCAGGAATTAAAACATCTTCGCCATCGCAAATACAGTCGATTTCAAGTTCAGTTCCTTCCATATATTTGTCGATTAAAATCGGATTTTCAATTTTTTGTGCAAGGATGATTTTCATGTATTCTTTGATGTCAGCACTGTTTCGGGCGATAATCATATTCTGTCCGCCTAAAACATAACTTGGTCGCATTAAAACTGGGTAACCAAGTTTAAAGGCAGCTTCAAGGGCCTCAACTTCAGTTAAAACCGTTAATCCTTTTGGACGATTTACATTTAATTTTTCGCATAATTCTTCAAATCGTTCGCGGTCTTCTGCAAGGTCGATTGAATCAGCACTCGTTCCAAGAATTTTAATCCCTTTACTGTCTAAGAATTTTGTAAGTTTGATTGCAGTTTGTCCGCCGAATGCCACAACAACGCCAATCGGTTTTTCAACATTGATGACATTCATTACATCGTTCGGGGTGAGCGGTTCAAAATAAAGTCGGTCGGCAGTGTCAAAATCTGTAGAAACTGTTTCCGGATTATTGTTGATGATTGCAACTTCGTATCCCAATTTTTTTAGAGCCCAAACACACTGAACTGAGGCATAGTCGAACTCGATTCCCTGTCCGATTCTGATTGGCCCTGAGCCCAAAACGATGATAGTGCCTTTTTTGCTTCGTTTGCCAGATTGTTCCAATTCTTTTAAGAAATTTTCAGCTTCGTTTTCTTTGTCGTAGCAGGAATAAAAATATGGAGTTTCGGCGTTGAATTCCCCGGCGCAAGTGTCAACCATTTTAAAACTTGTTGGAGGTGGTAACATTCCGTTTTTGTATTTTTTAGCGTTTTCTCCAGCGGCATCATCTTTTGCGATATTTTCGATTTTCCACAAGAACCATTCATCGATTTTTGTGATTTCATGAATTTCTTCTACGGATAAAATATTTCGTTTTAAAGCCTGATAGATTGCAAAAAGACGCTGGTCTGTGCACTGTGCAACGCGATTTTTAATTTTTTCTGCACTTTCTGATTCAAAAATTGGAAGATTTAAATTTTTTACTCCGAGTTCAGCACCACGAACAGCTTTTAAAAGGGCCTCTTCAAAATTCTGGCCGATTGCCATAACTTCGCCAGTTGCTTTCATTTGTGTTCCGAGTTTTCGAGCGGCGTAAACAAATTTGTCAAATGGGAATTTTGGCATTTTTACAACGACATAATCTAAAACCGGTTCAAAACATGCTGCAGTCTTTTTAGTTACAAAGTTTGGAATTTCGTCCAAGTTGTAACCGATTGCAATTAAAGCGGCAACTTTTGCGATTGGGTATCCTGTGGCTTTTGAGGCGAGGGCAGAAGAGCGACTAACTCGCGGATTTACTTCGATTACGGCATATTCAAACGAATCAGGATTTAATGCAAACTGACAGTTACAACCGCCTTCAATTTTTAATTCGCTGATGATATTTAACGCTGCAGAACGAAGCATTTGATATTCTTTGTCGGCAAGTGTTACAGTTGGAGCGATTACGATTGAATCCCCAGTGTGAACGCCAACCGGGTCAAAGTTTTCCATTGAACAGACTGTAATTACATTCCCGGAAGAATCACGCATTACTTCAAATTCAATTTCTTTCCAACCAGAAATACATTTTTCTACAAGAATCTGATGAATCGGTGAACGATGCAAACCGTTGTGCGCAATTTCGTCGAATTCTGCTTCTGTATACGCAATTCCGCCTCCAGTTCCGCCTAAAGTAAAAGCTGGCCTAATAATTACCGGAAAACCGATTACATTTTTTGCAAAATCAAGGGCATCGTCGTAATCTGTTACAACTTTTGACGGAATACAAGGCTCCCCGATTTTTTCCATCGTGTCTTTGAAAATCTGACGGTCTTCTGCCTTGTCGATTGTTTCAGGATTTGCGCCTAAAAGTTTAACATTGTGTTCTTTTAAAAATCCTGATTTTGCAAGTTCCATACTTAGTGTAAGCCCCGTTTGGCCCCCCAAAGTTGAAAGAAGAGAATCAGGCTTTTCTTTTAAAATTATTCGCTGGATTGTTTCAACCGTTAAAGGTTCAATGTAGATTTCGTCAGCCATTGAATGGTCTGTCATGAGCGTTGCCGGATTTGAGTTTACCAAAACAACTTCAAGGCCCTGTGCTTTTAACGCTTTGCACGCCTGGTTTCCGGCATAATCGAATTCTGCTGCCTGCCCGATAATTATAGGTCCCGAACCGATTATTAAAACTTTGTGAATATCTTTATTCAATGGCATAATATTCCTCTCGTAAAATTACTTCTTTTTAACTTTTTTATTTTTTACACATATTTACAAATTTATCAAAAAGATAATTCGTGTCGTGTGGTCCGCCACAAGCTTCCGGGTGGAATTGAACGCTGAAAGCTGGAATATCTGTGTAATTTATTCCTTCGCAAGTTTTGTCATTCGTATTTATAAAACTCAAAACCGCATAATTTGGCAAACTGTCATTTTCTACAGCGTAACCGTGATTCTGGCTTGAAATGAAAACGCGACCAGTTTCTAATTCTTTTACCGGCTGATTTCCGCCGCGGTGACCATATTTTAATTTTGAAGTTTTAGCTCCGCGCGCAAGTGCCATAAGCTGATGGCCCAAACAGATTCCAAAAATCGGGATTTTTCCGTAATCGCACAATTTTTTAATTTCTGAAATTACGCCGACATTTTCCTGTGGATCTCCAGGCCCATTACTGAGCATAACGCCGTCCGGTTCATATTTTAAGATTTCTTCAAAAGTTGTATTGTACGGAACTACAAAAATTTTGCACCCGCGCTTTTCTAATTCACGCTGAATGTTGTATTTTGCCCCAAAATCCATTAAAACTATTTTTTTCTGACCGTCTGAATTTTGATTTTTTTTGCATTCTGTACAGCTGACTGATTTTACTGCATCAACGATTGAATAAGATTTTATTTTTTGTAAAAGATTTGATTTTTCTGAATTGTTTGAAAGACTTTTTTTAATTTCTTCTTCTTGTTTGCCACTTACGATTAAACCGTTCATAACGCCAGTTTCCCGCAAGATTTTTGTAAGTTTTCTAGTGTCGATTCCTTTAATTCCAATTACATTCTGTTCTTTTAAAAAAGAATCAAGCGTTTTTTCTAATCTGAAATTTGAAGGCTTTTCGCATAATTCACGAACAATGTATCCGCGAACAAAACTTTTTCTGCTTTCGTAATCTTCAGGAATGATTCCGTAATTTCCGATTAAAGGAAAAGTTTGTGTAACAATTTGTCCAAAATAACTTGGATCTGTTAAAGTTTCACAATAGCCAGTCATTCCTGTTGTAAAAACTGTTTCTCCAATAACAAAACCTTCTGCGCCAAGGGATTGCCCTTCAAAAATAGTACCATCGGCCAAAACTAAGAGAGCCATAAAATCTCCAGATTAATTTAATTATAAAAAAAGACGCTCATTTCATTCAAAAGGATTTGCTCCCCCGTAGAATCAAATGAACGCCTTTGCCCATTTTTACGTCAATTCAAAATTATCATTGTCGTTTAAACCTATAAAGTTATAGACCTTTGAACATTTTTTGTCAATATAAGAATTTGGCTGATAAAAAATTGTAATATTTTGTCATTCTGAATTAAAAAAAATTGGTCATTCTAAATTTAAAAAACTGTCATTCCGAATTTAGTTCGGAATCTTATCATTGAATCGTGTATTGA
>CAVHIX010000122.1:0-5945 GCA_963636135.1 Anaerovoracaceae bacterium | reverse complement strand
TTGTTTTTCCTTTTTGAAAATAATATCGATTTTCATCTTGCCGAAGATTTACCGAATGCGATTTTAAAAAATCCTGAAAAATATGATGATTTAATTTTGTTTGAAGCGAATATGTGTCTTGCGGTGAGTTATACGGTCAGCACAAATTCAGATGAACAGACAACTTATTCGTATTTTAAAAAATGTTTTGAAATTTACCCGAATTTTGAAAGTTGCCCGGACGATAATACTCGAATTCACCTTGTTTTTTGTTTTTCATATGTATTTTTAATGTTCATTTTGTATCGTTCGATTAATTACAAAGAATTTTTAAAAATTTACGACAGATTTGAACGCGTTGTAAAAAATGGAAGTCGCCCTTTATACGAAAAAATGTGGGGTAAAACTTCAGATTTCGATTTTCATATTGAACTTCTTTTGCGCCATTTTAAAGTTTACGCAATTATGATGGCGGGCCTTTCAAATTTTGTAGTTAATTTAAAAGCTTCCGATTATGAAGAACAGCAAAATTGTGTAAATGTCATAAAAAACTGGCTTTACAAAGAATACGAACTCGAGCAGGAAGAAGATTACATAAATCCTATGATTTTTACATATTACAATCGTGACCTTTTCCAGGAAGAAAAAATTTCTGCCCGCGAATACAATAATCGCTTGACTGAAGAATTTAATATCATAAAAGCAAATCCGTATGTTTATTCTGAAATTAACTTTCCGCAGGATGACGACCCGGTTGACCCTCAGTTTGCTCGCACTTTAGACAAAATGAAGATTTTTTCAAAGTCCTTTACTTCAACTTATGTTTTTTTGCCGGAACTTTTAGACCTTACAAAAGATTTAACGCTCAAAAAAATGATTATCGAACTTATTGTTCGTTATTTTGAAAATTCTAAATATTCTGCAAAGGGATTTTGTACTGCAAAGTTTTTGACAAAATTAGTTTCGCAGGTTGGAAAATATTTTGATTCTGTAGAAGAATTTTGTTCGTTCATGCAGATTATTTTCATTCATAAGCAAATTTCTACTGCAAACCATATTGAACTTCTTTCTCATATTGTAACTTTATGTGTTACAACGCTGATTGATAAATTTCCGGAATTTTTTATAATCCCTGGCGTCATCAACACAGAAGAAGATGTTATTGCTGAAAAATCGCGCATTCAGAATTTTTTGAAACACGCTTCTCTTTTGCACGATTTAGGAAAATTAAGTTGTTCAAATCTTGTAAATCTTCATTTTAGGCGGATTACTGAAACTGAATTTGCGGCTATAAAATTGCATCCAAAAAAAGGCGTAGAAATTATAAAAGATTTGGAATATCTTTCGGCATTTACGGATTTAATTTTGGGTCACCACAAAAATTGGGACGATTCTGACGGTTACCCTCAGGATTTTTACATTCAGGATTCAAAATATAAAAATTATATCAGCCTTCTTTCAATTTGTGATGCAATCGATACTGCCACTGATTCAAAAGGTCGAAATTACATAAATGCGCAAACTTTTGAGCAGATTTCGCTTGAACTTGAAAACGATTTTAATGTTCGGTACAACGCAAAACTTGTAAAAGCGATTTTTTCTGATAAAGATTTAGTCGAAGAATTAAAACGAGTAACTTCAACGGGAAGAAATTTTATTTCGTATAAAACATATCAAAAATTCATTTTGCCGAATAAAAATTTTTCCGAAGAAGACGAAAAATCGATTATTCCGTATTCAAAAAAATATAAATCAGAAGTTGAAACTTTTTACAAAAAATGTTATCCGCAAAAAGAAAATTTTATTCCGTCTCACATTCAGGAAATTATCGATCTTCCAAATTCGCTCACCTTTATGCTGATTGACAAGAAAAATAACATTTTTGGGCTTTTGTCCGGTTCAGTTTTGACTTCAATCGAAAACGAAGATAAATATTTTCAAATAAATGATTTTATCGTATTGCCAGAAGAGCGCCGAAAGGGAAATGGTTCTTTAATTTTGGAAACAACATTTGATAATTTAAAAGAAAAAGGAATTTTAAATATTAAAATTAATGTCAGTTCCGAATTTTCGTCTTCAAGTTTCTTCTGGATTGAAGGATTTGTGCCTTCAAAACAAACGATGATGGAAAAGCATTTACTTTAGGCACAATTCATACAAAATTATTGAAGAAGCTTGGGCAACATTTAAACTGTCAACTTGCGAAGTTTTTCCGTCAGTCATTCCGCCAAAAGGAATTATAATTAATTCGTCGCAATTTTTTCGGACTTCGTCGCTGATTCCGTGTTCTTCGTTTCCTAAAACTACAAGGGCGCCTTTTTTTCCGCAAATGGATTTTATTTCTCGACTTGATTTTTTTGCGCTTAAATCAGTTCCAATGATTACCATTTTGCCTTTTATTGCATTTAAAAATTTAGAAATCGAGTGTACGGAATAGATTTTTACATATTCCATTCCGCCTTCCGCGATTCTGTAGGAACTTGTTGTAATTGCGCTGTTTTTTTCGTCATCCGGAATGATAATGTTTTTTACGCCGAAAAATGCCGCACTTCGAACGATTGCCCCAAAATTATTTGCGTTCCCAATATGATCCAAAAGAATTGCGTTTTCATTGTTTAAAATCCATTTTTCAGTAATTTCAGAGTCAAGTTCTATAATTTCGGGCATTGAAATCATAGCCACAACCCCCTGATGATGAACTGTTCCGCTTAATTTTTCAAGTTCAATCGGATCTTTTACTTTATTATAAATTGCTTTTCGAGCTGCAAGTTTTTTACAGAGCCCACCAAAAAGAGGCGCCGTTTCGTCCGTGAAATATAATCTTTTTATTCGTTCGCTGTTGTTTTTTTCGAGTTTTTTTACAGTCGCAAATCCGCAAACTGCAAGTTCATTGTTTAATTTGTTTTTCATAAAGTAGATTTTACTGAATTTTCTGAATAAAAAAAAGACCGCCTAAAAAAGACGGTCTTAAAACTAAAGAGTTAAATCTTTAAGCTTATTTTTTAGAAGCTTTAATTACAGCCTGCGCTCCGGCAAGACGAGCAAGTGGTACGCGGAATGGTGAACATGAAACATAGTTCAAACCATATTTGTAACAAAGAGCGATTGAAGCTGGGTCTCCACCGTGTTCTCCACAGATTCCAAGGTGTAAATCAGCTTTTACTGAACGGCCTTTTGCTTCTGCAATTTCCATCAAAGCACCTGGACCATCTGGATCAAGTGTTGCGAATGGATCGTCTTCTAAGATTCTCTGATCGAGGTAAGACTGAATGAATTTACCGTAGTCATCACGGCTGAATCCTAATGTAGTCTGTGTAAGGTCGTTTGAACCGAATGAGAAGAAATCTGCAAATTTTGCAACTTTGTCTGCAGAAAGTGCTGTTCTTGGGAATTCAACCATTGAACCAATCTGGAATGTAAGTTTTGTTCCAACTTCAGCATTTACTTTTGCAATTACTTCTTCTGCCTGAGCACGAATCTGTTCAACTTCGCGGTATGTTACAACATTAGGAATCATAATGCGAACATCGTGTTTTGCACCTTCTTTGTCCAACTGAGCTGTAGCACGAGCGATTGCTTCAACCTGCATCTGGTAAATTTCTGGATATGTGATTGCAAGACGACATCCTCGGTGACCGAGCATTGGGTTGTGTTCGTCAAGAGCGGCAACTTTAGCAACTAAAGCAGCTTTGTCCATACCAAGTTTATTTGCGAGAGCTGTAGCAGCTTCGTCTGTTTCAGCCTGAATAAATTCATTTAACGGTGGGTCAAGTAAACGGATTGTTACTGGACGACCAGCCATAGTTTTGATGATTTCATAGAAGTCTTTCTGCTGATAAGGAAGGATTTTTTCAAGATTTTCTTTACGAGCTTCTGTGCTTTCTGAAACAATCATTTTCTGGAAAGCTGTAAGTTTTGGTTCATCAAAGAACATATGTTCTGTACGACAAAGACCAATACCCATAGCACCAAAGCGGAATGCATCTTCAGCATTTTTAGGAGTATCACCGTTAGCAAGAACATTGAATCCTTTTACTGTGTGACCAGAAGCTGTTTTTCGTACTGAATTGTTACGAACTTCATCTGCCCAACCAAGGAATGTTTCGAGATCGCCAGAGATTTCAGCTGGTTTTACAGCAACCTGACCTTCGTAAACGCGACCTGTTGCACCATCGATTGTAAGGTAATCGCCTCTCTTATATTCTTTTCCTTTGATTACACAAGTATCTGCATTGCTGAATTTAACATCTGAACAACCACAAACACAAGGAGTTCCCATACCACGAGCAACTACAGCAGCGTGTGAAGTTCGTCCACCTGTTGAAGTTAAAATACCCTGAGCTACAGCCATACCTGCAATGTCATCTGGAGAAGTTTCTTTTCTTACGAGAAGAACTTTCTTTCCTTCTTTTGCCCAAGCTTCAGCTTCATCAGCTGTGAATACGATCTGACCACAACCAGCTCCAGGAGAAGCGTTAAGACCAGCAGCGATTTCTGTTGCTTTTTTAACAGCATCTTTGTCCAACTGTGGAAGAAGTAACTGGTTCAACTGTTCTGGTTCTACGCGTAAAAGAGCCTGTTCTTTTGTGATAAGGCCTTCACCAACCATGTCAACTGCCATTTTAACAGCTGCGGCACCAGTTCGTTTACCGTTACGGCACTGGAGCATGTAGAGTTTTCCTTCTTCTACTGTGAATTCCATATCCTGCATATCGTGATAGTGTTTTTCAAGTCTGTCACGGATTTCGCAAAGTTCGTCGTAGATTTTTTTGTTTGTTTCAGCAAGCTGAGAAAGTTTCTGTGGAGTACGGATTCCGGCTACAACATCTTCACCCTGAGCGTTCATAAGATATTCACCCATGAATACATTTTCACCAGTTGAAGGGTCACGGCTGAAACATACACCAGTACCAGAAGTTTCACCTTTGTTTCCGAATACCATAGCCATTACAGTTACAGCAGTTCCTTTTAAAGTTCCTTCTTTGATGTTGTTCAACTGACGATATTTGATAGCGCGTGGGTTATTCCAAGAACCGAATACAGCTCCGATAGCACCCCACATCTGTACTTTTGCATCCTGAGGGAAATCTTCACCTTTTTCTGCTTTGTACATTACTTTATATTTTTCAACGATTTCTTTTAAGTTTTCTGTTGTAAGTTCAGTATCTTCTTTTACACCAGCTTTAGCTTTTACTTCATCGATGATTGCTTCGAATTTGTCGTGGTCAACGCCCATTGCAACATCACCGTACATCTGAATGAATCGGCGGTATGCATCCCAAGCAAATCGTTCGTTACCAGTTTTGTTAGCAAGACCGATAACAGCTTTGTCGTTAAGACCAAGATTTAAGATTGTATCCATCATACCAGGCATAGAAATTGCAGCACCAGAACGAACTGATACAAGTAATGGATCGTTTTCATCACCAAGTTTTTTGCCCATAACTTTTTCAAGTTTAGCAAGATATTCTTCTACTTCTTTATCCAATCCAGCAGGATATTTGCGTCCTAATTTGTAGAATTCCTGACAAACATCAGTAGAAATTGTAAATCCTGCAGGTACAGGAAGGCTTAAAGGTTTTTTAGCCATTTGAGCAAGGTTTGCACCTTTACCACCGAGTTCAGCGCGCATTGATTCATCGCCATCTGCATCGCCATTACCAAAGAAGTAAACATACTTTGTTTTTGACATTATTTAACTCCATAATAAAAATTATTTTCTATTGTAGTTCTACTATTTTACAAGTATTTTAAATGACAGTCAATAATACGAAAAAATAGATCAGTTTTATCAGATGAACTTCAAAAATCGGTTTTTAAATCTGTTTCGTCAGTTTTAGAAAAATTTGAGTACAAAATCGATTATGAATAATAGAAAAATTTGTAGTAAGATTTTTTTTTGGGGGGGGGATAACAATATTTTATTTTTCAATTTGAGATTTCATAATTTCCGTTATGGAAAAGAA
>CAVHIX010000121.1:3310-5973 GCA_963636135.1 Anaerovoracaceae bacterium | reverse complement strand
GGTCTTACTTGAATAAATAGCTTCAGTGGTGAATGTAAAAAAAATTATGAGATTCCGAAAAAAAGGCAGAATCTCATAATTTAAGATTTTTTTGTTTTTTTGCTTTATAAAATTTTTTCTACAAAATCAAGTAATGTAAAATCGCTTGAAATTTGTACGCTTTCTTTGCAACCTGCATTTTGACCGGCAAGAACATCGTTTGAACTGTCGCCAACCATATACGATTTTGAAAGATCTATATTAAAATCTTTTGCCGCCTGCAGAATTAAGCCCGGTTTTGGTTTTCTGCAATCGCAATCGAATTTATATTCAGGGCGTTCACCTTTAAAACCTTTGTCTTTGTGATGGGGACAAAAATAAATTGCGTCAACAAAAGCACCGTCTTTTCCAAGTTCAGTTTCCATTTTGTTGTGAATTTCCTGAAGTTCTTCAAAAGTGCAGTCGCCGCGAGCAATTACCGGCTGATTTGTAATTACAATCGCAAGATATCCAGATTTATTAATCTTTTTTATTGCTTCAGAAACGCCTTTTATCAGTGAAAATTGTTCTGGCTTTGTTACAAAACCGTTTTCACAGTTGATAGTGCCGTCTCGGTCGATAAAAATGGCCTTTTGCTTTTGGCTCAAGTTTCGTTTGTGGACTTTTCCGGATTTGATATCGGCTTCTGTTTCGTAATAACGATCCGGCGTTCCCATATCTTTTATGTATTCCGGCGATTTATAAGCGAAGATTTTTTGAGTTTTGATATTTGGTTTTAAAATGTCGCGATCTAAATCGATTTTGTCTGGAGTTTCCGGGTGGCGAGGAACAAAATTTTTCATTGTAAGACGCAAAAGTTCCGGATTTATAATTTCAAGACCTGCGTTTACAAGATTTTTGTAATATTTTCGTTCATCTTCTTTTGAAAGCCACGCGATTACTTTATTTGTTTCCAAAGGATTTTCACCAGGATTTTGAGACGGCAAAACTTCCGTTACAAGCAAAGAAGAATCGTACGGGTGACCATTTGGGTGTGCCATTAAACTTGCATAGGCATTTTTTGACTTATGAAATTGGATAAACCGATTGAAATCAATGTCAAAAATTACATCGCCACACAAAAGTAAAAAATCGCTATCCAAAACAGTCGGGCAAAAAGAAAGATTCGCATTTTCCGGAAGCATTTTTACAAGGGCTCCGGCAGTTCCGAGTGGGGCCTTTTCTTCAAAATAAGAAATTTTTACTCCGAAAGCAGAACCGTCTTTAAAATAATCTTTTATGACAGAGCCTAAATGACCGGTTACTAGCGTAATATCAGTTAATCCGCAATTTTTTAAGTTTTCAATCTGATATTCAAGAATTGGTTTTCCGCAAATTTCAATCATTGGTTTTGGAACATCCGAACGAACAGATTGAATTCGAGTTCCCATTCCGCCGGCCATAATTACAACTTTCATAAAAAATCCTTAAATTTTAAGTTTTATTCTTTCCAGAAATATTCTTCAACTTCGAGACACAATGCGTGATAAACCGGAAGATGTAATTCCTGAATCATAAAAGTTTCATTCTGTGGAACGATAATGCAAATGTCGGCAAGATTTTTTAATTTTCCGCCTGTTTTTCCAGTTAAAGCGATTGTTTTAAGGCCTTTTGCTTTTGCAACAACCATTGGATAAACGATATTTTTTGAATTCCCAGAAGTTGAAATTCCTAAAAATACATCGCCTTTTACGCCGTAGCCGTTTACCTGCTGAGCAAACATTACATTTCCGTCGACATCATTTAGGCTTGCAGTCATTAACGCTGCGTTATTTGTAAGTGCGATTGCCGGAAGCGAGCCCTGGAGTTTGTCTTCAAGGTAAGTTCCAGTTTCTGAATCGATTTTTTTAAGTGAATCGATAAAATCTTTTGAAGGTTTTCTTAATTTTACAAAACTTTTTAAAAGTTCACCGGTGATGTGGTCGCTGTCTGCACAAGAACCACCGTTTCCTGCGATTAAAAGCTTATTTCCGTTTTTAAAAGATTCGATTAAAGCGTTTGCAGCGTCTTCAATGTCTTTTTTGCAAACAGAAAGTGAAGGGTATCGTTCGATTAACTGATCAATATATTTCATTTTGCTCTCCAATTATTTTTCTTCGTAAGATTCAGGGCCGTAGTAGATTACTTTTGTTCCGTCATTTTCAAATTTAAAAGGAACATACATTTGATCTTTTAAGGCTTCTCGTACTTTTGCCTGATTTTCAAATGGAACATAGAACAATAAGAAGCCGCCACCGCCAGCGCCTAAAAGTTTTCCGCCAAGGGCTCCGGCTTTCATTGCTTTTTCGTATTGTTCATCGATTGAGCTAGTTGAAATTCCACCTGAAATTCCGCGTTTTAGTTTCCAAGTGTAGTCGAGCAATTTTCCGAATTCGTCTAAAGAAACAGTTTTGTCTGTGAGAATCTTTTCTGCATCGTCTACTAATTTATACATTTCGAGCAATTCTTTAGTTTTGTCTTTCATTGATTTTTCTGTATTTTTTTGAATATCAGAACTGAATCTTGAAAATCCTGTGAAGAAAAGCATCAAATGGTCGTTTAAATCTTTTTTTCGTTCTGGAGAAATGATGATTGGATTTACAGTGTATCCATCGCGGGAAAAATTAATTCTGTTGAATCCGCCGAAACTTGCTGCAATCTGATCT
>CAVHIX010000121.1:0-3300 GCA_963636135.1 Anaerovoracaceae bacterium | reverse complement strand
ATCTGATCTTGAATTCCGCCTGCTTCCTGGCAAAGTGTTCTTTCAAGGTAAATTGCGTCATCTGCGAGCTTTCGTTTGTCGGCATATTTTCCTTTTAAGGCATAAAAAGCGTTTAACATTCCAACTGCAAATGAAGAAGATGTTCCCAATCCGCTTCGAGCTGGTAAATCTGCTTCGTATGTCATACGGATTTTGTGCATATCAAGAAATTCCATTGCATTTCTGATTGCCGGATGCTGAATTTCGCTGATTGAATTAACTTTTTCTTCTTTTGAATATGTAACATGTGTTTTGTATTCAAAAAAAGGTGGCAAATGTCGCACTGTAACATAGGCATATTTGTCAAAAGTTGTAGAAATTACGGCTCCCCCGTGTTCGTTATAAAATCCTGAAAAATCAGTTCCACCGCCAAAAAAACTCATTCTAAAAGGTGTTTGTGTAATAATCATAACTTTTATTATAGCTTAAATTTTATTCGTTTTCAATAATTATATATATTTTTTGAGAACTTCAAAAAGGCGCAGGGCAGTGTTTTTAAGTGTGTATTTTTCGAATAATTTTTGCGGAGGACAAACTTTTTCACTTAAAATTTCGTTCAAATTCACATTTGGTTCATCAGGATTTATGTAATGCGCGCAATCTGAATAAATTTCTTTTAAACAAGAAGAATCTGAAATTATAATTTGAGTGCCACACGAAAGCGCTTCTAGGGGAGGAAGACCGAATCCTTCAAAATATGAAGGGAAAATAAATGCCTTTGCCCGGCTTAAAACGGCCTTTACTTCTGCATCTGTAAGGTAGCCTGCAAGAATAACATTTTTAAGCGAATGTAATTTTTCTAATTCCTGGGGAACATTGTTTTTTAAGGCCTTTCCGCTGATTACAAAAGTTTCTTGAGGGAAAAGGGAAGCGTGATTTAAAATCCATTTTAAATTTTTTCTGCTTGAAAGACTTCCGAGGGTGAAATAAAATTCTTTTTCTTTTAAAATTGGAAATTTTTCAAAAATCGAAAAATCGGGCTCCAAATTCTGATAATCCTGTGAAAGCCCTGAATAAACGACTGTGATTTTTTGCGGATTTGTGTGGTAAGTTTTTACAATCGTGTTTTTTGTGTATTCAGAAACGGTAATTACTTCTTTTGCTTTTTTTGCGATTCGCTTGTACATCAAAGTTGAATAAAAATGAATCAGTTTTTCGCGTTTGGAATTAAAATCCTGTTTGTAAAGTTTGCAGTAAATGTCGTGAATGAACTCGATTCCCGGGGTAAAATATGGGCAAGTGTTTGAATAATTTAGGCTGATTGCCTTATGCGACAAAACATATTTTTGAAAATGAAATTGAGTCCATTTTGGCATAAAATTTGCATCAACGGGAAGAGTTATGATTTTTATGTTTTTTAATTCCGGGAGATTTTTTGCGTTTTGAGGAACTACAAGTTCAATCTGACCGGGCAAAACTAAATCGTCTAAAAATTTTGTACATTCAATTGCAAGGCGCTCGATTCCGGTTAAGTTTCGGCACCATGATTCGCCGTTTATGCAAATTAATTTTTTTTTCAATTTTTATTCCTTATTTAGAAAGCGTTTTTAAAATCTTCGTGATTTTTGTATTCGTAGATTTTAAAATATTTATCTTCGTAAACTAGGCTTCCATTTTTATAGACATTGTAATCTTTTGAGTTTTCAAATTCAACCTGACTGACGAGTAAAAAGATTGGTTTATTCTGATAATCGCTTTCATACCAGTCTTTTGGGGCAAGCCATTTTGTAAATTCGTATTTTGGCGTAACAATCGTTTTTCCGGTTTTGTAATCGCACGAAAGATTTCCGACTTTTATTTTTCCGTTTGTAAGATATGTTGAAACCGTTGAATTCCAGAAAGTCGCATACCCGAATTCGTAATTTTTTTCGGTGAGGAATTTTAATGAATCTTTTCGGTTTTTATTGTCATCAACATCGATTAAATTCTGCAAAGTTGAAAAAGTTGAAACAAAAAGGATAATCGCCCAAATTACAGAAAGTGACCATTTTCTTAAAGCGGAAAGATTTGAATTTTCTGCGATGATTGCGATACACGGCAAAATATAAATTATAATCGGGTAGTAATATCTGTCGATGTAGTCTACATTTAAGTGTAAAAATGTGTTGAATAAAAATGTTGAAATAAAGAAAACAAGTACAATTCGGTTTGATTTTGGTAAATCTTTTTTTAGCGAAAGAATTAAATACAAAACGAATAAAAATAATGCGGCATAAATAAAACAGTTTATGACTCCATTTGGCGTTAAAACTGCAATTTGATCTTTAAAACCGAACATAGTTAAAAGTCCGTGGAAAATTTGTCCTAAAGTCACTTCGCCAAATTCGTTAAAATTCATTGAATTCCACTGATGGAAACTGAAAAGTTTTTGAAAAATCAGATTGTTGAAAATATAGCCGATTCCGCTTAAAAAAAGGCCTAAAATGCTTAAAAAAACTGATTCATTTTTGAGCCAGAAATTTTTAAAATCCGTAATTTTTGCATTTTGAGATTTGTCGCGACCTTCAATCCAGATTAAGGCAAAAAAGAATGGCAAAACAAAAATTATAATGTAACGAATGCTTGATAATCCGCTTAAAAATGCCCACACCAAAAAGAAATATTTGTACGCTTTTTTGTGTTTTAAATTGTCATTTTGTGTGATTTTTAAAAATAATCCTACATAAATTAAACTGAAAATTGCGTGCGGAATGTAATAATTTTCGCCAGCGCTAACATGCCAGCTTTGCCATGACCACGGAAGAACGGTTAAAATGCAGATTAAAAATTTTACATAAGATTTTTTAATCGAAATTTGATTTAGCAAAAACCACATTGCAAAAAAGAAACATGCGATACAGAAGAAACTTTGAATTGTTTTTACGGCGTTAAAATCTTGTGTGAATAAAAATCCTAGTGCAGAAAAAAATTGCGTGTTTAAAAATCTGAATTCGGTTGAATAATACCAGCCGCGGGGCCAGAAAGTTTTTTCTTTTAAACATTCTTTTCCGAGTAGGGTTTCGGATGCTAAATCTGAGTTTACATGGAAAGGGGTTGCGACATAATTTGTGTATAAAATCATAAAAATCAAATCTGCAAATAAAACAGAAAGCAAAATTATTTTCGATTTGTCAGAATATTTTACAAAAACTAGCGCATTAAAAACGATTACGATAAAAATTGGAATTAAAAAGAACGATTCAATTGAAGGGAGCCATTTTTCAAAATCGAATTCGCGGTGAAAAACTTTTTTGGATAAAAGTTCGTAAATCAGTGAATAAA
>CAVHIX010000120.1:0-6021 GCA_963636135.1 Anaerovoracaceae bacterium | reverse complement strand
TCTCCTTCCCAAATGCCTTTTAATTCATTTGGGATTTTTTGATTTTGAGAAAACGCATTAAAGCTAAAAATTAAAACTACAAAAAGAAGAATTTCTTTTATCATTTTGTATATTGTGAAAAACTGTGGCTATATTCTCCAGTTTTTTTGTTCAATGACATAGAAATTAAATAACTGTAGCCATTTGTAACAGATTGAGAAATATTATTATTGTCAGAACTTGATTTTCCCCAGTTTGCGCCCCAAGAAGAGCCGTCGTTTTCGCAGAATTTATATTCTAGTGTTTGTGTTCCTGAGCATTGTACTGTTAGGACTATTGACCAGGAAACAATATCGTCATCACGATTATCTTTGTACATTTGATGTCCGTTCCACTTATTAAAACTGTCTCGAAGGTACATTTTTTCAGGAATGTAAATATTTTCCGGGATTGAATCACTTGGCGTATAGTCAGATTCTGAATATTCTTCGTTGTTAAAAAGATTTTCATCGCTCGTTGTGCCAAATTTGTAAACCCGAATTGCGTAAGGGGCAAGGTGCTGTACGGTAATTGTATTATTTTCAATTGTAAGATTTTGCGTGCTATCCCCGATTATGCATGAAAAATCAGTTTGGTTTTCTGTAAAATCTGAAAAAGTTACGCTTTCTACAGATGAAGAAGAAAGATTAAAAATGCATAAAAGAGTTGAATCAGTATTTTTGATTGTATAAGAAACGAATTTGCTATTCTGGCTTTTTAAAAGATTTATTTTCCCATCTGAAAATAGTGGCGATTCTTGATTTCTGATTTTTAAAATCGCTTTATTTAATGCAAGTGGTGAAGTTGTTTCTGAGCTTTCAGTTTCTGCAAGTGTCCAACTGAACTTTCCGCGTAATGCTAAATCCCCAGAAACTGATAAATTTTTTGCCCCCAATTCCTGGCCGTAATAGATAAAAGGGGCTGTTGGGCGTAAAAGACTGATTGCCGTTGCGAGATTTATTTGTTTGTAATCGCCATCAAAAAAGGTTCCAAGTCGCGCCTGGTATTCATCGTGGTTTGCAAGAAATGTTCCGTAAGTTGCTGAATCTGAAAAAGAAGATTTTTCCATTATACTTGAAAAATTGTCTTTTTGATTTTTTACAGAAGATGCGATTTGTAATCCTTGGTCAAAATCGAAAATCATATTAAATTCGTTATTATTTCCAAAATATTTTTTTACACTTGTGCGGTCATTTGTAATCCATGCTTCGCAAACCATAAATTTTGGAGAATCGTATTTTTCAATTTCAGTTCTTAATTCTTGAAAATATTCGTGAGTTTCGTCCGTGTCGTAGGCTTTTGAGTAATCTTCTATTAAGTAGCGAACGGCGTCCATTCTTATACCGTCGAAACCTTTATTCAGCCAGTAGCGAACGACATTTTTCATTTCTTCGCGGACTTCGTAATTTCTGTAGTTTAAATCTGGCATTCCGCTGCCAAAAGCACCGTAATAATAATTTGTTCCGTTCGGATTTTGATGAAAATTATCAGTATTCATCGAATTGGTCCATGAAAGCTGAGTGTCGCTCCACAAATACCACGATCTTTTTCCGTTTAAATTTTTTGACGAATCTATAAACCACTGATTTTGTAAAGAAGTGTGATTTGGCACAAAATCGAAAATGATTTTTAATCCTTTTTCGTGGCAGGCATTAATAAGAGAAATTAAGGCACTTTCCGCATTTTCAGAAGTTTCTTCCGTACCGTCTTTGCCGGAAAAATAACTGTTTACCTTGTAAAAATCGACCGCATCGTATCCGTGCATATTATCACCTTCTGTTTTTCCTTTATTTGAACACTCAAAAAATGGGGAAAGCCAGATTCCTGTGCAGCCTAAATCTTTTATATAATCGAGTTTTTGTTCAATTCCCGGAAAGTCGCCACATCCGTCGTTGTTAGAATCATAAAAACTTTTTATCCAGATGTGGTAAAACGCTGTATCTTTGTACCAATATTTTTCTAATCCGCTAGACTGATTTTCTGCATCTTTTGACGAAACATTATTTTCACTTTTGTAAGAAGGTTCTCCAGTGAATTCAAATAATTCGTAGCCTTTGATTTTTCGAGGGGAGCCGCAGCTTAAAATTAAGAGAGTAGCAAGTGAAAGTAAAACTTTTTTTAACATTAAAATTCCTCGTTTTAAAATGATTTTTTATTAAGTTTGAATGAAAAAAATATTCTTTTCAAGTGTAAATGTTTTGAATTCAGTAGAAATTTGTATTTTTTTTCATTATACTGAACTCTATATTGGTAAAATTATAAGGAATTTGTAGATGAGTTATAAAAACGTAAATCCAAAAGCAGATTTTCCAAAACAAGAAGAAGAAGTTTTAAAATTTTGGAAAGAAAATGATACTTTCAAAAAATCTTTAAGCCAGCGTGAAGGTGCAGAAGAATATGTTTTCTATGACGGACCTCCATTTGCAACTGGGCTTCCACATTTCGGACATTTTATTCCTTCTACAATTAAAGATATTATTCCGCGCTACCAGACAATGAAAGGAAAGAGGGTTGAACGCCGTTTTGGCTGGGATTGTCACGGTCTTCCTGTAGAAAACTTAATCGAAAAAGAACTTGGAATTAATTCTAAGCACGAAATTGAAGCATACGGAATTGATAAATTTAACGATAAATGTAAGGCTTCGGTTTTAAAATATACTTCAGAATGGCGACAGACGATTACAAGAATGGGTCGCTGGGTTGATTTTGACCACGACTACAAAACGATGAATCCTGATTATATGGAATCAATTTGGTGGGTTGCAAAAACTCTTTGGGATAAAGGTCTTATCTACGAAGGAAAATATATTCTTCCTTATTGTCCTAGATGTTCTACAGTTCTTTCTACTCACGAATTGGCTCAGGGCTATAAAGATGTTCAGGATCAAACTGTAACAGTTCGTTTTAAGATTACAAAAGCTGGCGAAAATGTAAACGATTCAGAAATTGCAAACGGTTCTACATATTTTATTGCTTGGACTACAACTCCTTGGACTCTTCCTTCAAATCTTGGACTTTGTATGGGGCCTGAGATTGATTATGTAAAGATTCTTGATAATGATTCAGGCGAATATTACATTCTTGCAAAAGAACGACTTTCTGCTTACTACAAAGACGAGTCGGGTTACAAAATTATTTATACAAAAAAAGGAAAAGATTTCTTGGGTACGGAATACGAACCGCTTTTCCCTTATTTTGAAAGTTTGAAAAATCCTTCAGTTTGTGCTGAAAAATCAAAACAGAAGTGTGAAAAAGGTGCATTCAGAATGTTCAATGCCGCATATGTTTCTACAGAAGATGGAACTGGCATTGTTCATATTGCTCCGGCTTTTGGTGAAGAAGACCATAAAGTTTTTGCAGGTTCTGGCATTCCTGAAGTTGAACCGATTGATGCAGAATGTAAATTTACAAAAGAAATCCCAGAATATCAGGGAAGATTTGTAAAAGATTGCGATAAAGATATTATTCAGCGGCTTAAAGTTGAGCAGAAACTTGTAAAACGCGATACAGTTGTTCACTCTTATCCACATTGCTGGAGATGTTCTTCGCCGTTGATTTACCGCGGAATTGGCTCGTGGTTCGTTCGCGTTGCAGACCATCATGAAAATCTTTTAAAGGCAAACAGTCAGATTAAATGGCAGCCAGCACACATTAAGGAAGGGCGTTTTGGTAAATGGCTTGCTGGTGCTCGCGACTGGGCAGTTAGCCGTAATCGTTACTGGGGAAATCCTATTCCAATTTGGAAGTGCGAAAATCCTGAATGTAAAGAAACGCTTTGTGTTGGAAGCCGCCAGGAATTAAAAGATTTAAGCGGAGTATACCCTGAAGATTTACACAAACAGTTTGTAGATAAAATTACGATTCCGTGTAAAAAATGTGGCGGAACGATGAAGCGAATTCCTGAAGTTTTCGACTGTTGGTTTGAATCAGGAAGTATGCCTTACGCTCAGCAGCATTATCCTTTTGAAAATAAAGAATATTTTGAAAAGCACTTTCCGGCAAACTTCATTTCGGAAGGTCTTGACCAGACTCGCGGATGGTTTTACACGCTTACAGTTCTTGCAAGTCACTTATTCGATAAACCTGCATTCCAGAATTGTATCGTAAACGGTTTGGTTTTGGCTTCAGACGGAAGAAAGATGTCAAAATCGCTTAAAAATTACACAGATCCTGTTGAAGCAATCAATAAATTTGGTGCTGATGCTTTGCGTTTGTTCTTAATTCATTCTGCCGTTGTAAAGGCCGATGACCTTCGTTACAGTGATGATGGCGTTCGCGATGTAATTAAAAATATTATTCTTCCTTTGTGGAATAGTTACAGTTTCTTTGTAACTTATGCAAATATTGATAAAATTCAGCCGGACGGACATTTGTTTGACAATAAAACTCCTTCAAATCCGCTTGATGCTTGGCTTTTGTCGATCACACAAAAACTTATAAAAGATGTTACAAATGGTCTTGACGATTACGATTTAAGTGGAGCAGTTGACCCGATTGTAAAATTCATTGACCAGATGAATAACTGGTACATTCGCAGAAGCCGACGTCGTTTCTGGAAATCTGAAAACGATTCTGACAAAAAAGAAGCATATGAAGCGTTATACATTGCATTAAAAACTTTTTCTCTTGTTGCCTGTCCTTTTATTCCGTTTATTACTGAACAAATCTGGCAGAATCTAAGAACTTCTTCTGATAAAGAATCTGTTCATTTGTGTGATTACCCGGTTTATAATGAAAAATGGCACAACGAAGAACTTGAGTTTAAGATGGAAACTGTTCAAAAAGCTGTTTCAATGGGTCGTTCTTTAAGAAATACTTACAATCTTAAAAACCGACAGCCGCTTTCTTCTGTTGCTTTGGTTACTCGAAACGAAAACGAAAAACGCGTTCTTGCCGAAATGGAAGATTCAATCCGCGAAGAATTGAATGTTAAAAAAGTTGAATTCCACGACCGCGAAGATGAACTTGTTGAATATAAATGCAAGGCAAACTTTAAGGTTTTGGGAAAAGAACTTGGGACCAAGATGAAAGCAGCCGCTGCAATTATTCAAGGTCTTTCTTCTGAGCAGATTCAGTCAATTCTTGAAGGAACAAATCTTTCTATTGATGTAGATGGACTTTCGGTTGATTTGAATGCAGAAAAGATTCTTGTTGAACGACTTGAAAAAGACGGTCTAAAAGTTTTAAACGAAGGAACTTTGACAGTCGGTCTTGATTCAAAAATCACTGATGAACTTAAAAAAGAAGGCTATGTTCGCGATTTAATCCGCGGAATTCAGAATTTAAGAAAAGAATCTGGTTTTGAAGTTACGGATAGAATCAATCTTTGTGTTGGAACAGATGATGAGGAATTGAAATCGGCATTTGAAATGTTTAAAGATTTTATTTCGTCGGAAACGCTTTCTTCAAGTGCAAAAGTTCTTTCTTCTATTTCAAACGGAACAGAAGTTGAATCAGATGACAAATCTTGGAGCATTTCTATTGAAAAAGCTTAGTTTTAAACTTTTTTATATTTTTATTGGATTTATCTGTGCTTTGTTTTTTTCGTGTAAAACTGTTAGTGTTCAAAATCAAAGTCAGGTAAATCCTTTAGATCTTCTCGATAATAAAAGTGCGTTTTACCTTGCGCTTCCGGCTAATCAGGATAAAAATCTTGTTCAAAAAATGATTTTAAATAATGTTTCCGGACTTACAGAGAAAAACGCTAAAGAAATTGCAGAAAGAACTCAGATGGTTTATGTGGGATTAAACAAAAGTCGAAAATCTACAGAAGTTCAGCTTTCGGCGAATGTTAATATTCCAAAGTTTGCGATTTCGAATATTTTTACAAAAAAATACGGCTGGCAGACTTTAAAAATTGCTTCAGAATCAGATAGAAAAAAAGAATATTCAGTTTTTGAAAGAGAAGATTGCACAATTTCGTTTCCAAATGAAAAAATTGCAGTTTTGGGGCGGAATGTGCCTTTTATGATTCAAAAATATGATGAACTTTCTTTTGATGGG
>CAVHIX010000119.1:0-6040 GCA_963636135.1 Anaerovoracaceae bacterium | reverse complement strand
CAATAAATATTTTTTTAAAACAAGTTATCCGCGAAAAATGTATTCCGTTTGAAATCGGTTATACAGAAAATTCTGAACCAAATGAATTAACAGCCCAAGTTTTAAAAGAAACAGAAGAAGGAAAAAATTTAAGCCCTACTTTTAATTCAATTTCCGACTTAATGGATTCTCTTCATGCTTAAAGTTAGATATTCAAATCAGTTTAAAAAAGATTATGAACTCGCATTAAAAAGAGGAAAAGATGAAAAACTTTTCATAAAAATCCTCGAAAAACTTTTAAAACAAGAACCATTACCTGAAAAAATAAAGATCACCCTTTAAAAGGAAATTGGGCAAAACATCGCGAATGTCATATTCAAAATGATTGGTTGTTAATTTATTTTATAGATAGTGACGAATTAGTGTTAGAACTTTCAAGAACCGGTTCACATTCAGACTTGTTCAAAAAATAATTTTCTACTCTAAACTTTTTTTCCAGTTGCCGGTTTTTAATTCACAGAAAGAAATTACGAAATTTGCAAACCAGCCCATCGGTACGGAATACCAGACCCATTCAATGCCAAAACGAGGGGCACAAATCATTGAAACGCAGACTCGAATCGAAAGATTTACAAGATTTGCGAGTGTGAAAACTTTCATATCGCCGGCGCCACGCAAAAGTCCGTCACACGCCATTTTAAATCCAATCCAGCAGTAAAAAAATCCTTCAAAACGAAGGGCGGACTGTCCGGTTTTTAAAGCGATTTCACTTCCATTTTTGCCGATAAAAAGTTCAATTAGCGGTTGATAAAAAAGTTCGATTATAATGCAAAATGTGATTGCAAAAAATGCGACTAAAAAATTCGCTGCGTGATAGCCTTTTATAACTCTGTCAGCTTTTTTTGCACCAATATTTTGTGCCGTATATGAAGACATTGCATTGTTGAGCGAATTCATTGGAACGATTGCGATTGATTCAATTCTGATATATGAAGAAAAACCTGCCAAGGATGCCGAACCAAACGCATTTACAACCGACTGAACTAACATCATTCCGATTGAAACGGTGGATTGCTGTAATATAGAAGGAAGTGCAATTTTTGACATTGAAACGAATTCTGTAAAATCAAAAAATTTAAAATCTGAATTAAATTTTTTATTCGTCAAAAGATTTTCTTGTTCCTTGTCGATTTTTTTTAAAGTTCGCATAAAAAATACAAATGAAAAAACGCACGAAACGCCCTGAGCGATTAAAGTGGCCCAAGCTGCGCCTGCAACTCCAGTTTTAAAAACAGCAACAAATAGAAAATCGAGTACAACATTTAAAATTGAAGAAAAAATTAAAAATACAAGCGGAATCCGGGATTTTCCGAGTGCGTTAAACATCGAAGAAATCACATTATACATAAACAAAAATGGGAGCCCGATAAAATAAATCCGTAAATAAACAATCGCTAAATCAAGTGCGTCTTCTGGAGTTTTTAAAAGAACTAAAAGTGGACGATTTATAAAAAGGCCCACCCCGCCCAAAAAAACGCTTAAAATCAAAAATGACAAAAATGCCGTACTGACTGCGGTTTTCATTGATTTAAAATCTTGTGCGCCAAAATATTTGCTAACGATAACCGAAGAGCCTACTCCGCCCCCAATTGCAACGCATATAAAAACGACTGTCAACGCGTAAGAGGCCCCAACCGCGGCGAGCGCTTGTTCCCCAACAAAACGCCCAACCACCGCAGAATCGACCATTGTATAAAACTGCTGAAAAAGATTTCCGAGCATAATCGGAAGAGAAAAAATAAAAAGTGCATAAAAAGGCGGTTTTGTAGTTAAATAATCGTTTTTCATAATGTGAAAAAGAGTATAACACAAAAGAAATCTATTTTCCAATGCGAACTTCTATAATTTTTTGAGTGGAGAAATTTTATTCTTCTAAAACTTCTACATCTTCGTAGAGAAGATCAAATTTTTTTCCGTCTGGACTCAGCGAAGAAATAATCGTAATGTGTTTCTTTTTTTTGTTCACTTTATAAATTTGACCTTCGAGGCCTAAAAGCGGACCGGAAATGACTTTTATTTTTTTTCCGGGCAAAAACTGAACTTTTGAAATGCCTAAATTTTCACCATTATTGATAAACAATTTTAATTCCTGGAGGGCCTGGCCACAAATCTGACTTGGCGTAGAAGTGTCGAGCAAAACTCTGTAAAAATTTTTAATTGATTTTAAAAGAAGCAAAAATGATTCGGAAAGCGTTTCTACCTGAAAAAATAAATATCCTGGGAAAAGCGGAGAATCAAACACCCGCCCCTGATTTGTTTTTAATTTTCGCGAAAAAAAGAAGAATTTTACTTCCGGAAAAGATTCTTGAAAAAGATTTATTGCATTTTTCTTAAACGCGACTTCTTCCCCGGTTTTGACCATTACGCAATAATATTCCATAAACTACCCCAATTTTAAGCCTGATTTTTTAAATAGTCTTCAAATTCTGCGCTCGGTAAAGGTTTTGAATAAAAATATCCCTGAATTAAATCGCATCCTAAATCTTTCAATTTTTGAACCTGAGCCAAAGTTTCTGCGCCTTCTGCAACCGTAATAAATTTTAAGCGATGAGCCATATTTATCATACATTCAACTACGATTTCATTTTTTTCAAGTTCGCGGACAAAGCTGATGTCGAGTTTTATAACATCAAGCGGAAAAGACGAAAGCATTCCCAGCGACGAATAACCGGAACCAAAATCGTCCATTTCAATCTTGTAGCCGAGTTTTTGCGCTTTTTCTACCTGCTGAATAATTAATTCCGTTTGTTCACAATACAAAGATTCTGTAACTTCAAGGTGGATTAAATCATGGTCGATTTGCATTTGGTCAATCATTTTTAATTGAGATTCAAACCAGCCTTCAACAAAATAATCACGCCGCGAAATATTTATTGAAACGGGAACAAGTTTCATATTCATACTTTGCCATTTTTTTAAATCTGAACAAACTTGCTTTAAAACGAAAGCGTCAATTTTTGAAATAAAACCGTTTTTTTCAAACAGAGGAATAAATTGTGCCGGCGACATAAAACCATATTCCGGGTGAATCCAGCGGATTAACGCTTCAGCCCCAGCGATTTTTCCAGTTTTTGTGTCGTGTTTTGGCTGATAATAAACTTTAAATTCGCCATTTAAAAGCGAAGATTCCATACAATTCTGGATTTTTTGTTCGTTTAAAAGTTTTTCGTTTATTTTGTCATCGTAAAAAACGATTTTTTTATCGTAAACGCCCTTAATCTGTTTTATTGCCAAAAAAGCCTTGTCGCAGCAAGAAATAATATTTTCTGAATTTGAAATCGGCTCATAAATCCCGAATTTTATAACCTGATTTGGAAGCGGAGATTTTGTTGTTAAATCTTCGTGCATTTTGCTGATATAAGAAAAATTTACATTCGATTGACATTCGTAGAAAACGACAAACTGATCGCCACTATAACGGCACGGAATTCCTGTAAACAAAAGTTCGCGAAGTTCCCGGCCAACGCACGCTAAATATTCATCGCATTTTTTTTGCCCATACTGAGTATTCGTGAGTTTAAAATTTTCAAATTCGATTGCAAGAATTCCAAATTTTTTTTCTGGGTGTTTTTTTATTCTGTCTTGAACTCGTCGGATAAAAGATTGTTTTGTGAATAAAAGCGTTAATTCGTCGCGAGCCAATTCGTGCAAAACCTGCTGCATTTCATTCATTTTTACAAAATTTTTTAAACGAACTGAACAAAGTTTTAAATTTACCGGCTTTGAAATAATATCTGAAACACCGAGGGAAAAACCTTTTTCTGCATCTTCGATTGAATCAGATTCTGTAATTATGATGATTGGAATATTTGAAAAGTCTGAATCATTTTTTATCAATTCAATTGCGTCAAAACTTTCTTTTTTTGCATTTTGAATATCAATTAAAATTCCGCAGATTTTAGAACGATTTTCGATTAATAAATCAAATCCGTATTTTGCAGAACCAGTAATGATGTTGTAATCACTCTTAAAAAAATCAGTTAATTCATTTTTGTAATCCTGATTTTCTGAAATTATTAAGAGAGTATGTTTTAATTCGTCGATATTTTGCTGCACAAGATTATTATAACACAATTAAATTGAATTTTCATTAAAAAAATTATTCTTTTTTGCCCGTCAAAGCGAAAATTGCCCATTCAGCAATGATTGTTGCGTGGTCTGCAATTCGCTCTAAGTATTTTGCAATCAAAAGATAATCGAGAATCTGTTCACCTTCTTCAGTCTTTTTAATTTTTTCAATTAAATCGGCTTTGATAATGTGATAAAGTTCATCGATTTTGTCGTCGCCGGCAATTACATTTTTTGCCTTGCTGTAATCTTTTTCGATAAATGCTTCAATACTCATATGAATCATATTGATTACTTCTGCTGACATATCAGAAATTTCGCTGATTTTGCTGTATTTTAAATCTGGAAGCTGCAAAACTAAATCTGCAATGTCTGCGGCGTGATCCCCAATTCGTTCCATATCAGTAATCATTTTTAAAGTTGCAGTAATCGTTCTTAAATCGCTTGCAAGTGGCTGCTGCTGAAGCAAAAGTTTCATACACAAGCCTTCAATGTCGCGTTCCATATCGTTGATTGCATAATCGTTTTCGCGAACAGTTTTTGCTGAATCTTTGTCGCGTCCCATTAAAGCCAAAACTGAACTTTCAATTGCGATTTCAATCATTTTTCCCATTTGAATAATCAAATTGTTAAGTCGTTTTAATTCTTCTTCAAATTTATCACGCATATCAACCAAACCTTCCTGTTATGTAATCTTCTGTTTTTTTGTTTTTTGGTAAACTGAAAATCTGTTCTGTTTTGCCAGATTCAATAATTTCGCCAAGCAAAAAGAAAACCGTTCTGTCGCTGATACGAACTGCCTGCTGCATATTGTGAGTTACAATTACAATCGTATATTTTTCTTTTAATTCCATAACACAATCTTCAATCTTACTTGTAGAAATCGGGTCAAGGGCACTCGTTGGTTCATCCATCAATAAAACATCAGGACGAACTGCCAACGCACGGGCAATACAAAGTCGCTGTTGCTGACCACCGCTTAATTCAAGTGCTGATTTTTTAAGATTGTCTTTAAATTCATCCCAAATTGAAGCATTTTTTAACGAAGTTTCAACGATTTCGTCGAGTTCAGCCTTTTTTCTGATTCCGTGAGTTCTTGGGCCAAACGCAATATTATCGTAAATGCTCATCGGGAACGGGTTTGGCTTTTGAAAAACCATTCCAACTTTTTTGCGAAGGGCGTTTACATCCATTTTGTCGTGAATATTTTTTCCGTCCAAAAGGATTTCGCCAGTGATTCTACAGCCTTCAACCATATCGTTCATTCGGTTTAAACTTTTTAGCAAAGTCGATTTTCCGCAACCAGAAGGCCCAATAAACGCCGTAATCTGATTTTTATAAATTTCAAGATTAATATTTTTTAAAGCCTGAAAATTTCCGTAAAATAAATCCAGATTTTTGATTTCGATTTTCTTTTGTGCGTCGATTTCTTCCATATCTATTCCTTATTTTTTAATCCGTTTTGCAATCAAACTTGCCAGTAAATTAATTAAAATTACCATAATTAATAAAACTACAGCCGTTGCAAAAGCCTGATTTGTATGTAAACCTTCTGAACTCAAAACATACATATGAATTGCAAGAGTTCGCCCAGAACCAAAAACATTTTTCGGAATTTGAGCAACCGTTCCCGCAGTGTAGATTAAAGCCGCAGTTTCTCCAACGACTCTTCCAGTTGCAAGAATTACGCCACTTAAAATTCCGGGAATTGCACTCGGTAAAACGATTTTAAATACAGTTCTTAATTTTCCAGCGCCAAGACCAAAACTTCCTTCACGATACGAATCTGGAACCGCCATTAATGCTTCTTCAGTTGTTCGCATAATCGTTGGCAAAATCATAATTGCAACCGTAAAACTTCCAGCTAAAATTGAATAGCCCCATTTGAAAAATCCAACGAACAAAAGCATTCCAAAAAGTCCGTAAATGATTG